>JBFKSL010000375.1:0-4842 GCA_041626995.1 Ketobacter sp.
TATTCTAACCAACTGAACTACCGCTCCGGTATTAGCCAAATTCCAATTAAATGATTTAGAGTAATTTTTGGTCAAATTAATAAGTGCTGGGGTGACCACAAAATATAACGTCATTTATCGGTTATTGTTCTTATGTGCCGTTATCTTAAATTAGCCTGAAAACTTCTTAGCTGTTTACTGCGTCTTTTAATGCCTTGCCAGGTTTAAAGGAAGGAATTTTTGCTGCTGGTATTTCTATTGGTTGACCAGTTTGTGGATTGCGACCACTGCGTGCTGCACGATCTTTAACTGCGAAGGTGCCGAAACCAACTAAAACAACCTGATCATTTTTTTGTAGAGCATCGGTTACGGTTTCGATTACTGCGTCCAGTGCGCGACCAGCTTGCGCTTTTGGAATGTCAGCTGAGGCGGCAATCGCATCGATGAGTTCGGATTTGTTCACAAGACTCCCCTTTCATAAGAATATTGTCTGCGGATTAAAGTCTTATAGATAGACTCGGTTAGGATAAAAATTCGGCCTTTGGGCCTGTGTAGCCCCCGTCCCGTGCGGCGGAGCAACTTTATACCAACTGCAAAAAAGCTCTGTCAAGCATACCAGTCAGGCTGCATCAATTTATTTTTTTTCAAGTCATATTTTTAACATTCTTATCTGTTTTTTATTGGTTTTGCAGGTGATTGATAACCATTTTGTTGGTAGGGAGGCAGAGCGCAAATTCAGTGCACCCTGCCTTAATCTAGAGCTTAGTGTGTACTTAAACGGTCGTCGTCTTCTTTCTCGTCCCGTTGCTTGATATCTACTTTGGCCGTTTCGGGAAGTGGTTCCGGCATTCTCGCCAAGGATAATTCCAGAACTTCATCAATCCATTTTACACAATGAATGTCTAAATCTTCTTTGATGTTATCAGGAATTTCTTTGAGATCACGTTCGTTTTCTTTTGGAATGATTATGGTAGTAATGCCTCCACGATGGGCTGCCAGCAATTTTTCTTTTAAACCACCGATCGGTAGCACTTGACCACCCAGTGTAATTTCACCGGTCATTGCCACTTCGGAGCGAACAGGAATTTGTGTTAAAACAGAAACCAATGCCGTACACATTCCTATGCCCGCACTGGGCCCATCTTTAGGTGTAGCACCTTCGGGAACGTGTATATGAATATCATTCTTGTCATGGAACTCAGGAGAGATACCCAACCGCTCAGAGCGGCTTCTAACGACTGTAAATGCCGCCTGAATCGATTCCAGCATCACATCGCCTAATGAGCCAGTTCGTATCTGTCGGCCTTTACCAGGCACTACGGCAGCTTCAATGGTTAGTAGCTCCCCGCCTACGGATGTCCACGCCAAACCTGTTACCTGCCCAACCCTATCTTCTTCTTCTTTTTTACCAAAGTTGAACTTACGTACACCATTAAAGTCTTCGACCATTTCCGGAGTAACCGAAACGGGTTCTAACGTTTCACTTAATACATTTTCTTTAACATGCTTACGGCAGACTTTGGCGATTTCTCTTTCCAACCCGCGCACACCAGACTCTCTGGTGTAATAACGAATTAAGTGACGAATTGCAGAATCATCCATTTCTAATTCTTCGTCTTTTAGGCCGTTCATTTTGCGTTGTTTGGGTACTAAGTATTGCTGCGCAATATTGAGCTTCTCATCTTCCGTATATCCGGGTATACGAATCACCTCCATTCTGTCTAGTAGAGGTGCTGGAATGTTCATGGAATTTGATGTGCAGATAAATAATACATCTGAAAGGTCGTAATCCACTTCCAGGTAATGATCATTAAAAGTGTTATTTTGCTCAGGATCGAGCACTTCCAATAATGCAGATGCCGGATCTCCTCGCATATCCACACCCATTTTGTCGATCTCATCCAACAAAAACAGTGGGTTTTTAACACCGACTTTGGATATTTTTTGAATCAACTTGCCCGGCATGGAGCCTATGTATGTCCGACGGTGGCCACGAATTTCCGCTTCATCTCGTACGCCACCCAAAGCCATACGTACAAACTTTCGATTGGTAGCCTTGGCAATGGATTGACCTAAAGACGTTTTACCCACACCAGGAGGCCCAACCAAACACAAAACAGGGCCACGAATTTTATTCACTCGTGATTGAACCGCCAGGTATTCAAGAATGCGCTCTTTAACTTCATCAAGACCATAGTGATCCTGATCCAGAATCTCTTTGGCTTTTTTCAGATCATTACGAACCTTACTTTTCTTTTTCCAGGGCAGGTTCACCATCCAGTCCAAATAGCTGCGCACCACCGTGGCTTCTGCGGACATGGGTGACATCATTTTTAATTTGTTCAATTCAGCACGAGCCTTTTCTTTCGCTTCTTTGCTCATGCCGGACGCATCAATGCGCTTTTCGAATTCTTCTAGCTCGTTACCCGATTCTTCCAGGTCACCAAGTTCTTTTTGAATAGCTTTCATTTGCTCATTCAAATAATACTCGCGCTGGCTTTTTTCCATTTGCTTCTTAACACGTCCACGAATGCGCTTTTCAACCTGCAGCAAATCAATTTCACTTTCCATCAGTGCCATCAGATGATCAATACGCTCGCGCAGATCAAAAATCTCAAGGATTTTTTGTTTTTCCTGAATCTTCAATGCCAAGTGGGCTGCAATGGTGTCCGAAAGGCGACCGGGTTCTTCAATACTGCTCACCGATGTGAGAATTTCGGCAGCCACTTTTTTGCTTAATTTAACATACTGTTCAAATTGAGATAGTAAAGAGCGGGTAAGCACTTCTCCTTCACGCAAATCCACCTGAGTGTTAGGCGTCTCAGCTATATCTGCACACAAAAAGCCGTCATCCAGGCTTACAGATTTTGTAAAAGCTCGATATGAGCCTTCCACCAATACCTTTACCGTTCCATCAGGTAACTTTAGTAGTTGCAGAATTGTGGCAACGGTTCCAATTTGGTAAAGATCGTTTGGCGCCGGGTCGTCATCGGAAGCATTAATTTGTGCCACCAGTACAATTTGCTTATCGCTTTCCATCGCCTCTTCCAAGGCCTTTATGGATTTTTCCCTGCCGACGAATAATGGAATCACCATATGCGGATAAACAACTACATCACGTAGCGCCAATAAGGGGTATAGCTTGGATTCTGTTGGATCATTCATTACCGGTTCCTGCTTATGTTGGCGTTAAGCATGCCATGAACCTACCCCTGGTTATTTTTTTATTGATAAGTTCGGTATTGGCACGTGCTGTTGGTTACATATGAGGCCTAACAGCAATTTTTCAATGTGATGAGGCAAGACAAATGGACAAGAAAGGGGCCGAAAGGCCCCTGAATTTCGTATTTAGTTGGGCTAGTCGTCTGGCACCGCTTTGGCTTGGTCATTGTTTTCGTAGATCATAAGAGGTTCAGACTCCCCTTTTATCACGGCGCCATCTATAACCACTTTCACCAAATTATCCATGGACGGTACATCGTACATGGTATCCAGTAAAACAGATTCTAAAATGGAACGTAATCCACGAGCACCTGTCTTTCTTTCCATAGCTTTTTTAGCCACAGCCACCAAAGCATCTTCCCGGAAATCCAAATCTACGTTATCCAACTCAAACAACTTGCTGTACTGCTTGGTGAGGGAGTTTTTGGGTTCGGTAAGAATTTGCACGAGTGCTTCCTCGTCCAGTTCTTCCAATGTAGCAATAACAGGCAAGCGGCCAACAAACTCTGGGATCAAGCCATAACGCACCAGATCTTCAGGCTCGACTTCTTTTAAAGTTTCGCCAACGGACCGTTTATCGTCCTTACTTTTCACTGTAGCCGAGAAGCCAATTCCACTTTTCTCTGAACGGTCACTGATGACTTTGTCTAAACCGGCAAATGCACCGCCACAGATAAAGAGAATATTAGAGGTGTCCACTTGCAGGAATTCCTGTTGCGGATGTTTTCTTCCACCTTGAGGGGGAACCGATGCAACAGTACCTTCGATCAATTTCAACAGCGCTTGTTGAACACCTTCACCCGATACATCACGAGTGATGGATGGGTTGTCGGACTTGCGTGAAATTTTGTCGATCTCATCGATGTAAACAATACCCATTTGGGCTTTTTCCACATCGTAATCACATTTCTGTAATAGCTTTTGGATAATGTTTTCTACATCTTCACCCACATAACCCGCTTCGGTTAATGTGGTGGCATCGGCAATAGTGAAAGGCACGTTTAACAAACGAGCGAGCGTTTCAGCCAGCAGGGTTTTACCGCTGCCAGTTGGGCCGATAAGTAGAATATTACTTTTACCTAGCTCCACGTCCGCATTGCTGCCCTTGGCAGATTTGGCAGACCCTGACCGCAAGCGTTTGTAGTGGTTATAAACCGCAACGGAGAGTACTTTCTTCGCTCGTGACTGGCCTATTACGTAGTCATCAAGAATTTCCTTGATTTCTACCGGGGTTGGCAACTTATCACTTCCGCTGTCGCTGCTCTCTTCCTGGACTTCTTCACGAATTATGTCGTTGCATAGATCAACGCATTCATCGCAAATAAACACAGAGGGGCCGGCGATCAATTTACGCACTTCGTGCTGGCTTTTGCCACAAAATGAGCAATACAGCAGTTTGCCACTGTCCTCGCCTTTTCCGTCTCTTTCGTCAGTCATTTAGGTACCTCATCTGACCCGCATCTTCATCTATAAGAAAGATGCAGTGAAAACCCCATTTTTGCAAGTATGAGATTCTCACTTTTTCTATAATTTTTTTAAGTATCAACTATAAGCTATTGATTTATAACTTACCGCTTTTCGAGTACTTCGTCTACTAAACCATATTCTTTTGCATCATAAGCACTCATGAAGTTATCACGA
>JBFKSL010000376.1:0-4840 GCA_041626995.1 Ketobacter sp.
AAATGATGCTGCAGCATCTGATCAAGGGCCTGTTTAACCGCTTTCATCTCGCTGCTGTGTAAATCCCTTTGTTGGAAACTGGCAGTAAAGCCTGCACTGTTCAACAATAAATTGCGTTCCCGCAAAGGCATATCCAAAACCTCCGCCAATAACAGAATCATGTCACGGCTGGGCTTAGCCCGGCCCGATTCCAAAAAGCTTAAATGACGTTGGGAAATATCCGCTTCAACCGATAGCTTTAGCTGTGACAGTTTGCGTTGTTCACGCCAACTTTTTAGCAGGCTGCCGAAACTGGATTGTGTATTTTGGGCAAGAGCGCTTGTATTCATAGGTTTTAGCCTACTCCATGGCAACTGGGAAACAATTACCTCTAAGGTAATTGTTTGGCCGCAGGTTGCAAGCCAAACTGGTCTGGCGAACTAAACGGAGGATACGGCAATGACAATTCGCAAACTGTTGCTATGGATGGTGTTAATCGATTTTGCCCTGTTTACTGGCTGGGTGTTATGGCAGGTGGGTTATATGGGAATCATTCAAGCGGGCTTATCGTCACCGGGAGCCATGCAAATTTCGGTGGATCTGATCATATTGGGCTCGCTATTTTGTGTGTGGATGTATCGTGATGCACAAGCACGCAAGGTGAACCCTTGGCCCTGGTTGGTTTTGACCGCTTTGCTTGGTTCTTTGGTGCCCTTAACCTACTTATTAATAAGGGAATACCGTTGGAAGAACACCGATCTTTTACAGGGAGTCGATCCAGTCCCCAATAATGGATAATGCAGTTGGGTCTTGAATGTGACTGCCAACGGTGGGCATGCGATTGTCGTCGTTGGCATTCATGCGTTGCCATAAAATGCTCAGTTGGCGATTACCAGGGTAAATGAGTTTTGCTCCATCAATGCCTAGGTTGCCAGAGTTGGGTTCCTCAGCCAGCAACCCCATGTCAGTCAATAAAGTGCTGGCTCGCAAATCGATGTTTACTGGGGTTGGGCCACCGGGTTGGTGACAAAAGGCGCAATTGGCATCCAGGTAATCACGTGACCTTTGTTCCAGGCTGGCGCTGGAGTCGGTTAAGGCGCTAAAGCGAGAATACTGATTACCTTCTCCAATATTGCGATCAAACAAGCCAATATGATTCCAACTGGTGAGTTGATTAGCCGTGCGTTGGGCGTAGTCAAAGTTACCGTTAAGTTGTTGGGTTCTTGGGCCAAGTACCCGTCCGGCGATCGAAGTATGGCAGCGTAAGCAGTCGGTTGGGCCAGGGTAAAAGTAGGTTTGTTCGCGCTGGCTATTGGGGAAGTTGATATCGGCCACAATCACCTCTTCAGTGGCGGATTCTTCGACTAATGTGGCGTCGGTTTGGGCCTCGTTCCAACGATAGGTCACACCCTGCCAGCCTTGATTTTGGTGAATTAAAACTCTGGTTTCCATATGCACAGCGGAACTAGAATCACCTTGAAGCATTTCCATGGTGAAGTGTTTTACAAAAACGCTTTCCACTGGGAATTGCCAGAGGTCGACACTATCGAATTGAATTTGGCTGTTGTTGGGCAAGGCAATCCAGCGACGCTTGAGGGCGTAGTCGCTCCACAATTCTGTGTTTACATTGTATTCAATTAATCCTGATGCCGGAGTTAAGCTTGCAGTATCGGTAAACAACCCAGTGTCAGAAAGTTGCAGTGGAAAGCCTGCCACCGGGTTGCCTTCATTTTCCTTCAAACTATATAAGGTTCCGCCGTAGCCGATAATATACAGCTCCCCTGATTCGTCTTCGGCGAAACCACTGATGTTTTGTGGAGAGCTGCCAAGATTCACGTTTGCGGTGGCTTGCATATTTTCGTCAAAGGAAAGGGCCCACAGCTGGCTGCTAACAAAGTCGCCGTAAATATACTGCCCTGCCAAACTGGGCACAGCGCTGCCGCGATACACATAACCACCGGTGATGGATTGGCCCAGGTTGTGGCCGTATTCATAGATTGGTTGTTGGTAATTCCCTTCTGGTGCACCTGATTGATAGGTGCTGGTACCTTCAAACCAATTCCATCCATAATTTCCGCCAGGTTCAATCACATTAATTTCTTCAATGGCGCTTTGCCCCACATCCGCTAGCCATAATAGGCCGCTGGAACGATCGAAAGAAAAACGATAGGGGTTTCGTAAACCGTAAGCCCAAATTTCTGGTTGGAAGTTGTTGTCGCCGACGAAGGGATTATCAGCCGGAACGTTGTAACCGTTAGTGATGGGTTGAATGCGCAGCAAAGATCCCAACAGGGTTGCGGTATTTTGTCCGTGGCCTTCCGGGTCGCCGCCAGAGCCTCCGTCACCCAACCCAAAATACAGGTAACCATCAGGGCCGAAGGCGATGGTACCGCCGTTATGGTTGGAATAGGGTTGTTCCACTTCCAAAATGATGGATTCAGAATCGGCATCTGCTTGATCGGGGTTGGTCGATACCTGAAAGCGTGACAATACCGAACGGCGTGGACTATTTGCTGTGTAGTACACATAAAAATAGCCGTTGGATGGGTAATTGGGGTCGAACGCCAATCCCAATAAGCCCATTTCGCCACCATCGCTCACTCGGTCTTCGATATTTAAAAACGTACTGCTGCTGGTGATTTGGCTGGGATCGTCCCGAAGGGTAAATACCTGAATTTGCCCCCGTTGTTCCACCACAAACAGGCGGTTGCTGCCATCACCGGAATGGGTGGCAAACACTGGGTTCTCGAAGGCCGGTAAGTTGGGGAACGCGGGGCTGACGATGATGTCATCGCCACCACTGGAAAGGGGCAGTTGAAAGGTGGCGGTAACAGGGCGTTGTTGTAATCCACTGTTTTCATAGTCAATATTGCCAGAAGTGTTGGTAGAGCCGGATGAGCCACCACCACAACCTGTCAGCAGGAAGATGATGGTTATGAATAAAATGGATATGCGCATTATCCTGAGCCCCCTTTAATTGACTGCCTATGGTAGTGGGGGAGTAAAAGATAAACCGTAATTAGATAACAAACTGAGGAAGAAAAGGCCTGAACTGCGAGAGGAAGATCTCAGGCCTTGGAGAGAAAAATCATATTAGCTGCCTTATTAACCAGAATGTTTAACAGGAAAAGGGAATGGCTTGATGCATACCTGTGGATTCTGGGTCGATGGACACTTTTTCGAACTCGAAAATACCAGCAGTTTCCATCAGGGAAGGGCCTTCGAACTTGGAACGTCCAGCGGTGGGTTGATAGCCAGCCAGCTTACGACGAATGGATTCAATGCTAGGTTGGGGTTTAGCGATCTGCGCTTGCTTCTGTTTGCCGAATAACCAGTTCATGGGGTGCTCCATAGTGTGTTATTTAACTGCTTAGGTCTTCGTTGTTGTTGAGGCTATGTTCGCAAAGTGCAGAAACTTGCCCAATTAAATAATCAGGATTAAAAATGCGAACTTAGTCACAATTGCTGCTTAGTAACTATTTAGGAGTAATCGATGCTCCCAAAGCCATTGTGAGCCCCCACCCCTAATTCCCAATAACGCTGATTCAGATCAAAACGCACTAACAATTGTTAATTACAATCATTCTCATCTGTGGAGAGTATGGAGATGCGAAGATGATGTTGGTGCGCATTCCTTTATTGCAGGTTGAAAATGACCATACCGCGCCAGCCAAGCCTTATAACCTGAGGCTGGAGACCGCGCTGGTTAAGGCCCTGCCCTATTTGCCCTGGGTTCATGGCGTTATGTTTGTGTTGTTTTTGATGCTGATGACCGGCCCCGAAATATTGAAATGGCTGGGGGTAGATGGGGTTATTACCGATGGGGTAAGTGAGCTAAGCCTGATTTTGGTGTGGGGGCTATGGTTTCCCCTGGTGTTACTTTCTGTGGTGGTCAGTGGTCGTTCCTGGTGTGGAATTTTGTGCCCCATGGGGGCTGCCTCTGAATGGGCCAGCAAGTGGGGTCTTAATCTTAAAGCGCCACGCTGGATCATGTGGTCTGGTGTGCCGGTGCTCACATTCATATTGGTGACATTGTTAGGTCAAACAGCCGGGGTGCGAGAGTATACGGATTCGGTGGCGCGTGTGTTTGGCTCAATCATGCTGATGGCCATCGTCGTGGGTTGGCTATTTGCAAAGGGCAAACGTATTTGGTGCCGTCATGCTTGCCCCATTGGTTTGTTGTTGGGGGTATTTTCGCGTTTAGGTATGGTGCAGTTGCTGCCCAAGAAACCCAAAGCTGGAAACGAAGGCTACACTAGCAAAGGCCCCTGCCCTACATTCATAGATTTGCGCCGTAAAAAAGAATCCCGTCATTGCATTCAGTGTTTCCGTTGTGTGCATCCAAACAGTAAAGCCGGGTTGGAGTTGGCGTTTCATCGTCCCGGTTATGAAGTGGAAAAAATTGCCAATAACAATGGTAATGCAACCGAGATGTGGTTTTTCTTTCTCGCCAGCGGCTTGATGCTGGGCGCGTTTCAATGGAGTGGCTCTTCGCTTTTTGAGCAGTTGCGTCAGCGTTTAGGGGAATTGTTTATTCGCAACGGACAATACTGGATTGGTGATTCCGGCCCTGCGTGGCTGATGAGCGTTCACCCTGAACAGCGGGAAGTGTTCAACTGGTTGGATTTTTTCAGTATCAATATTTATATGATCAGCGTGATGTTGTTGGTGGCCTGTGGCTTGGCATGCTTAACCTGGTTACAGGGGCGCTTCGGTGGCTCGTTACGGCAGTATCGACATAAAAATACGGTGTCTTTTTCCTATTCATTTATGCCAGTGGTCTTGGTTTCGTTGTTACTGGGTTTGGGTGCCACCCTATTCCATGTTTTTGGTGGCTATTCCCAAGCAGTAAAACTTTTGG
>JBFKSL010000377.1:0-4837 GCA_041626995.1 Ketobacter sp.
CATACCCAATGTATCGACTTCAGCCCAACTGGTGCTTTGTAAAAGAAAACCGACAGCAGCCACTAAAAAGGAAATGAGCTTATTCTTCTTAATAAACATTATTGGTTTTCCTCCCTAGATTTAAGCAAATCACTTACACCGTGGCGGAGGTGGACATTGGCACAAAGCTGTTCGTCCCATCCATTAGCAGGAGGTTTACTGTAGTTATTCCAGTTTGCTGGGTCGCCATCTAATTTTTCACTAAATTCTGGATTGCCCATCACCTTTATGTATTCCAATAGCGCGTAACGCTGCTGTTCACTTAAGCGATTACCAATACGTCCCGGAGCATTTTCATCCGTAAAGACATGTCCGTGATTGTGGTTACCTGGAATTCGAGTATCGTGAAAGAAACTGCCAGGGGAGTACGTAGTAATGTAACCCAGTTTTTGCGGATCGTATTCTCTATTACCCGCGTAGAAAGAAGTGGGGCGCTCCTCTAAAGGTGAAAGCAAATCATAGATGGTAGGAACGGAACCATTGTGTAGGAAAGGTGGTGTCGCCCACACTCCGTGTAATGGACGGGATTTATAGGCGCGTTGATTGGCAATACGAAAAGGCACATTTAGCCCATCGTAATAAGCAACCTGTTGCCCATCGATATTCCATCGTTCATAAAGTTTAGGCACAAGAATATTAAGTAAGAGCTGTAAACCTTCACCCGCGTTAACCGGCTCTGAATCAGGAATAAGCTTGCTTGCATCATAGCGATTATCCATGTAGTTGTTTGCCAATTGAGGGTCCGTGCCGATTACCTCAGTGCTTATCCATGGAATCGACCAAATACTGGTACGCCAGTCTTTTCGTACCGGCTTTCCATCAATTTCGCTGATTTCTCCCGCCATATCCCATTGCCAGTTGGTATTAATCTGCCCTGCCATTTTTGGGTTTTGCTCAGTGGCAACCGGCCAATCATAGGGTGTGGATATATGAGGGCCATGACACTTTTGGCAACGGTCAACAAAAAGCTGTTTGCCCGCTTTGGCCTGTTCTAGGTCAATCATGCCCAAAATATCTTCCGGCCATTTTGGCGGTTTTAGCATTCGGACTAATCCTTCCGCACAATGCAAACCGTCCACATCCACTACGGTATTACCAAATTCATTGCTTTTTATCACTTCGCCGTCGTCATCCACCAAACTAATAGGAGCCAGCACTCCCAAGGTTTCGCCCACATTGCGAGCCATGGCCTGGTTGGTAAAACCTGTGTACTGAACCCAGTCAAAACGCCAGATATCCCATATAAATGGAATGCTGGCCGGAGCATCCGCCGGTTTATAATTGCCTGGCACGTCGATATCAAAACCAAACACCACATTAGCAATGCGCCCCACCGCATCGATACGGCCTCGGCCTTCTTCAACCGGATAATATTTTGGGTTACCTGCACCCCTCATAAATTTAAAGCCGTAACGAGCAAATGCCCAAAATTCGGATTTCAGCTGCTCACGCGCTTCCTCATTGCCCCCGACCATGCGGTTAGCAAAGCGATTCCACTTGAATGGGTTAATTAGGGTTTCAAACACCGATGCAGCCAGCGTTACGATAAACTCACCACGCTTTGCATTAGAAAGGCTTTGCATTGCTTGTCCACCATCTACCCGCAACGCCACACCTTTATAGTGAAGCTCACCGGTATGGCAGGCGGCGCAACCAATATCCAAGCGCTCTTTTCCTGATGAGGGATCAATATGGCGCCCTAAGCCCAGCGCTAGATTTCCAGGGTTTATTTCATCAGCCCGCTGCCCCGGATCGACGATAAACCCCCAACCTCGCAAATTTTCCGCTGTAGCCAAGGGTTCTTTGGATAATGGCAGCTCCAAATTTACAAACCATTGGTATTCAATTCCCAGCAGTTCTGTTCCCTGAGGCGTAAAGTAAAAACTCTGGCGTTGCTGCGGCGTCCAGCCATCATTCAAATAATGCAGTTGATAGATGGTTTCCTGGGTTAGATTTGGCCTCACAAAGCTCTTGGCCTGATACCAAAGCGCAATCATTGTGATCAAAACCAGCATGGTCACCCTCAGCCATTTCGGCCCTACGGAACACCAAAGTGCATATAACGCTTTTAAAATACCCCACAGCCACCGCCCCATTGAAGCAACAATGTTCCGAAGAAAAACCACTACTCGCATTGACTTTAATCCTGAATATAACGCTCACGTTGTTGGTAAGAAACGGCTTCCGCCCCATCTAACTTGGAAGCAATATTTTGTAGATAATGTTGCATAAAGTGCTCTTCAACGCTGATATCACCCAAATTGCGCCAAAATGAGTTCACCGCATCTTTTTCGCTTTCATGATGAGTCTGATAGACATAATATTTTCCAGACAACAATATGACTTCTGGACCAATATGCTCATAAGCGCCATGAATGGAATCCAAAAAATCCCGTGGTGGAACCAAAGGCACCAGGTCGTTTTCATCCACCACGCGTAACAATGGTAAAAACCGGTATTTTTGCGCACCCTTACGATTCGTTACTTTAGGCTGGCCAAAATTGATTGAAAGCCCAAGCTCATAACCTTCTTCATGAAGATACATCATCAAAAGCGTAGCGATAGCGGCACCCAAAGAGTGCCCGGTAACAATCACCGGTGTATCTTTCTTCAGTTTAGGCGCTATTTCCTGGAAAATCTGATAGGCATCTTCGTCAAATCCACTGTGAACATAAATATTCAGTTTAGGGTTACGAGATTGAATATACTCGGCATCTTCCCGAATATTTTTTAAATTATCTGTGCCACGAATAGTGAGAATCTGGTTCTGGTTATTCCGTTCCAAAAAGTATTGCACTTGGGTGCTGGGCGTAGTGGCAACCCACACCGTGTCTGGAAAGGCACTCTTTATATCTTGTTCAGAACGATAGGACTCAGCAGCACGCTTGGCATACCAATCGACCTGTTTAAAATCCACTTTGGTGTTATTCACAACTTTTTGCCCATCACAGGCGGTCAAAAACAAAAGGATTGCTATTAATATTGGCCGAAGCAGCATGTTTCCCCTATTTGTTGATAGAAAGCGCAGCTCATCAAGTGTCATGGCAGTTTTTTTGTTCTATAGTTACGCTGAATTAACGTCTTACCTTTGGGCCTGATTTCCTCGCTTTGAGGCCGTTTTATGCTTTGTAAAATAATAGTAGCAGTGCTTTTTCTATTTCCCCAGTTTGTGCTCGCATCTAATTTGATTGAGGTTGGTATTAATGAAGATGGCAGCAAAACCACCGGGCAGCTGGAAATTTGGCATGACGCTGAAGAAAAACAAAATATTCTATCGATAGAACAACTTTACCGACAGGGCGAGCTCAAACCGCTGTTAAGTAAGGGGTCAACGGGGTTAAAGCCAGGCGCCTTCTGGAGTCACTTTGTTTTGCACAATGTGACCGATCAAACTCGCACTTTTCATTTAGAATATGTGGATCATCAGCTGATTCGATTGGAGGCTTATGCTCGCGTTTCTACTACAAAGGGCTCCTTTGAACTGATTACCGACATATCCATGGCGGATAAATTCTCCAAAAGGCAAGTTAATCACAACCGGTTTGTGGTGCCCATTACCATTGCTCCCCATGAAACAACCGAATTTTTTGTAAAATTTGCCTCCCACCATGCCGGTTTCGTTTTTCCCAGCATGAGAATCTGGTCTCCTGAGAATCTAAACAGAACCCATACAGCAGAAACTAGTATCATTATGTTCCTGTTCGGTGGCATCTTTCTTATGTCCATTATTTCCATGGTGGGAGCATTAGCCACCAAGGACAAAACTTTTCAAATATACGCCATCTACGCCATCTCGAAAATTATCGGCTGGTGCACCATATTGGGGTACACCCATCAATTTCTGATTAAAGATAATTTCCATTGGAACTATATGTCCATTGCTGGCGCGCTGCCTGTTTTCTTTGGCGTTATCTTTGCCCGCACGTTTCTACAAACACGCCAATTCACACCCAAAATCGACTATTTGTTCTTAATCATGATGGCCGATTCCATATTGATGGTGATTTGTGCACTGTTTGGCTTAACCGGTCTGGCGGTATTGTCTGTTACCGTGGTTTTGTTTTTATATCCTGTCATGTCCATAGCAGGCATCGTTCGTTGGCGGCAAGGTTCCATTGATGCCGGTGTTTTTTCCTTAGCATGGAGCCTTTTGGTGTTCGGTCTGGTTGTTCAGGCATTGCGAGACTTAGGCGTCGTTCAGCACAATATGGTGAACTACTATTGGCCCGCATTTGCTTCCTTTGTCGAGATGCTAGGTATCATGGCAGCCATGGGCATTAAGGTTCGGCGCTTGCGCTTGCAAAAAGACGATGCTGAATATCGTTATCTACAACAGCTGGAACACTCCAAAGCAGAACTAGAACAGCAGGTCTTGCAGAGAACCCAGGAATTGGAAAAAGCCAAACAAGCGGCTGAGCACGAAGCCCGCACCGACCCACTTACTGGAATCTATAATCGACGTAGTTTGTTTATGGAGGCGGGTAAACGATTAAACTTAGCATTACGTAAAAAACAGCACTTGAGCTTGCTGATGTTTGATATCGATCACTTTAAATCAATTAATGACACCTATGGACATAAAATGGGTGACGAATCCCTGCGCCAGTTTAGTAAAACCATAATCAGTAATTTACGTAATAGCGATGTTTGGGGGCGGTTAGGCGGCGAAGAATTTGCGCTGGTACTGTGTGAAGATAAACAAGCCACATTGCAAACCGCCGAACGCCTGCGCAAAGAAATTGCTAATATCAAAATCCCCACACCTAATGGCTACATTACTTTAACGGCCAGCATCGGG
>JBFKSL010000378.1:0-4799 GCA_041626995.1 Ketobacter sp.
GCTCCTCATCGAATTCGCCAGGATGTTTCCCGTAGCCCTGGTGGCGACAGTCGAATTTTTCTAAACAGTTGTGTGGGATGCCACGCAGGCATGGACCCTATGGCTCAAGCCTTCGCTTATTATGAGTGGACGGGCGAGGAGGGCACTGATGAGGGTCAGCTAAGTTATACTCCAGGCTCTGTGCAAGGAAAATATCATATTAACTCTGATGTGTTTCGTTATGGATACGTGACGCCAGACGATCGTTGGGATAATTACTGGCGTGAAGGGCAGAATTCCGTATTGGGTTGGGATGACAGCATCAGTTATGGTGTAAGTGGTTGTACTCCCGGTAGCTGTCAGGGTGCCAAGACCTTAGGTATGGAGTTAGCACATAGTGATGCTTTCTCTCAATGTCAGGTGAAACAGGTTTTTGAAACCGTTTGCCTGCATCCGCCCACCACAGCAGAAGATCATGCTCAAGTCTCCTCCATGGTGACGAGTTTCACAGGCAGTAACTACAACATGCAGACCCCGTTTGTCGAAGCGGCTGCTTATTGTCGTGGAAACGAATAAGGGGAGAGAATTATGAAAGCGCTATTGAATTTAAAAAATAATAGTTTGATGTGGGCCTGCGGGCTGGCGATGACCTTGATTCTTACCGGTTGTGGTGGTGGAGCATCGACAGAAAGAAATGTGGCAGGTGATGTGGATACTACTGGTGGCGGTGGTGGTACCGGTGTGCCTGAATACTCAGGCACTACATTTCCTGAATCCAACGATGAAAGTCTCTTTAATCAGTATTTTTATAACGTGTATCGAGGAACTGGTGATACCGGATGTGGCGGGTGTCATAGCTTGAGCGGAGCCGCAAGTGGTAGACCTTTTGCCGACAGTTCAGACTTCCGCATTTCCTATAACGAAGCGTTGAATTATCTAGATAGAAATAACCCAAATAGCTCGCGCTTTATTACGATTTTGTCTGATGGTCACACATTGCCCTACTGTCAGCAAAATACCGCATTGTGTATTGCGGATATGACAAGAGCTATTCAAGGTTGGCTTGGGCTTGTGAGTTCAGAAACCACTGAGATTCAGCTTTCTGCACCGGGTGACTACGATATTACGGTTACCAAGCAGCTTCCTGTTACCGGGTCTGATGATTATGATTCCGTTGTAAGCGCCTTCAGCACAACAGTGTATCCCGAGCTGCTAAGTTATTCCTGTGATAATTGTCATACGTCGGATTCTAACTCACCTCAACAGCCTTATTTTGCCAGCTCTGATTTAAACGAAGCTTACGATGCCGCGCGCAGCAAGATTGATATTGACGATGGTGTTTTGAATCGTCCGTTAGCAGAAGCGCTGTCACGATTTGTTGTGCGATTACGAAGTGAAGCGCACAACTGTGGTGGTGACTGTGCTACTAACGCAGCAGATATGCTGACGGCCATCAAAGCATTTGAAGGCATGGTACCTGCTCCCGTTCAGGTTCCCGAAAATTGGGTTACCAGTCGAGCGTTGGTGTTGGAACGCGATGGCATCCTAGCCAGTGGCGGTGGCCGAGTTGAAACTGGCGCTATTGCCCGTTGGGATTTTTCAGAAGGTGATGGCGAAATTGCCGGAGACAGCAGTGGTGTTGAACCGCGGATGAACCTGGAGCTTATTAGTAATGTGACTTGGGTTGGTGGTAATGGCATTCAAATTTTGGATGGCGGAAAAGCGCAAGCTCGTGTTTTGCAAAGTAGTAAACTGGCGGATCGTATTAAAGCTTCAAATTCATACAGTGTTGAAGCTTGGGTGGCTCCTGCCAACGTAACCCAAGAAGGCCCAGCAAGAATCATTACTTATTCAAATGGCACCGAAAATCGTAATTTTACGCTTGGTCAAACACTGTATAACTACAACTTCCTTAATCGTAGTACTTCAACCGATGCTAATGGTGAAGCCGCGCTTTCCACTGCCGATGACGATGAAAGATTGCAGGCAACCTTGCAGCATGTGGTGATCACTTATGATCTCACCAATGGCCGCAGAATTTATGTCAATGGTAGTTTTACGGGTGACCTGGATCCTGCTGCCCCCGGCAACTTGGTGGACTGGAGTGATGGTTACAGCTTTATTCTGGGTAACGAGGCCTCTAATGATCGTCAATGGGAAGGCATAATTCGTTTTGTGGCCATCTATGACCGTGCATTAGACGAAGAAGAAATTGCCGTTAACTTTGAAGCTGGAGTTGGTGAGAAATATTACATGCTGTTCAATGTGACGGATTTAGTAGATATTGACGATGGTTACAACAGTTACATTGTTTTCGAAGCCAGTATTTTCGACAGTTACAGTTACTTATTTAGTCAGCCTTTCCTCTATCGTCTTCCCGGTGCTGGCGCAGGTGCAGAACAAACAAGCTACACCAACATTCCCGTGGAAGGTATGCGTATCGGCTTGAACGGTAAAGAGCCCGGTGTGGGGCAGGCCTATGCCAAGTTGAATGCAACGCTGGACTCTTCACTGTACGGTGACAGCGGACAAATCCTATCCACGGTGGGAACCATTATCGCGTCTGAAGGTGGTTCCAATTCTGATGAGTTCTTCCTAACCTTTGAACAGATTGGCGCGTACTCTGACGTGCGTGTGGAAGCAACTGTGTCGCCTGTATTGCCAACGGCTTCTGAGCAGGAGCCCGATATTGGATTGCGCTCTTTTGATGAAATTAGTGCATCTATGGCAGTGATTACCGGTGTGCCAGTGACCAATGCCAATGTGGTGGATACTTTCAATACGGTTAAACAGCAACTGCCCACCAGTAGCGCTATTGAAACCTTCTTGTCTGCTCAGCAGATGGCGGTGGCACAGATGGCCATTGAGTATTGCAGCGAGCTGGTGGATAACACAGGGCTGCGCAATGATTTCTTCCCCGGTTTTATTGGCAACTTTGATTTGGGCGTTTCCAGCGCGTTTGATACCTCAACCGAGCGTGACGCGGTGATTAATCCTATTTTCGATAGAGTAGTCGGTGCAGGCATGGCTTCGCAGCCCAATGAAACAGACATGAAAAACGAATTGGATAGCCTCATTCAAAATTTGTCAGGTCGACACAGTGGTGAAGCGGCATCCGAAACACAAAAAATAGTTAAAGCAACCTGCGCTGCAGCATTAGGCTCAGCGGTCGTATTGGTGCAGTGAGGGTAGGGTGATGAAAAAGAAAATTGGAAGTTTAAATCCTAATGCACCATTGATGTATCCAGACCATGCCAAACCAAAGTCCCGCCGTGACTTCTTGCGTCAGGGTTTGGTTACCGGAACAGCCAGTGTGCTTGGCCCAGGAATAATGGGATTGTTCTCTAACCCTGGTGAGGCCTATGCTGCTTTGGCCGGTGATATTGAAACCATGCGTAATGATTGCGGCATAACCGTGCAGGGAGCGGGTAAAATTCCATTTATCTGCATTGATCTTGCTGGTGGCGCTAATATTACGGGCTCAAATGTTTTGGGTGGTCAGCAGGGCGGACAGGAAGATTTTATCAGCACGGGTGGTTATAGCCGCATGGGCTTGCCGGGCGATATGGTGCCCAGTGTTATGAACCCTGACACCGGCTTAAGTGATTTTATCGATGCCACCATGGGCTTGCTGTTTCACTCTGATAGCGCCTTTGCCACTGGTATAAAAGAAAAGGCCTCGGCCGAATGTCTTGCCAATGTGGATGGTGCCTTGATTCCCGCCCGTTCCGATAACGATACTGGAAATAACCCCCATAACCCCATGTATGGTATCTGGCGTGCAGGAGCCGATGGTGAGTTGTTAACGCTGATTGGTTCTCGTAGCTCTGAATCCGGTGGTAACTCAATGGCGCCTGCCATGATGATGGATCCCGGTGTTCGACCAACGAAAGTGGATCGTCCTAGCGACGTAACTGGTTTGGTAGATACGGGTAAGTTAGTGGGCATGCTGGATCAGGCTGATGTGGTGAATGTTATGGAATCCATAGCTCGCATCAGTGAACAAAAAATGGCGACACAAAATACTAAGGTTGCCGTAAGCCGTGATGAAGTGATTCGTGATCTGGTTCGTTGTGGTTATGTAAAAAGCGCCGATTTGGCGGATCGTTACGGCGACCCATCTACCCTAAATCCAGCGGGTGACCCTGATATTGTGGGGGCTGCTGGCATTTTTAGCGCGGCGGAGTTTAACGATCGTGAGTTCCAAAAAACCGCTTCGGTGATGAAGCTGGTAGTCAATGGTTTTTCCGGTGCCGGCACTATTGCCATGGGTGGATACGACTATCATACTGGCGATCGTGCTACCGGTGAGATCCGTGACTTGCGCGCTGGCCGTTGCATGGGCGCCTGTTTGGAATACGCCCATCGTATGGGTGTACCGCTGATGCTTTACGTTTTCAGTGACGGATCGGTATTCAGTAATGGCACCATAGATGATTCACCTGACGGAAAAGGTAAAGGCGTATGGACTGGAGATAACTCTGCCACAGCCGCTTCATTCTTCCTGGTGTATAACCCCAATGGCCGTCCACAATTGGCACCAAGTGGGCCAGGAATCGGTCGGCAAATTGGCTGGTATCGTGCCGATGGTTCTGTGGACACCTCTTCAAGCCCTGCGGCGAACAACCCCAATCTGTTGGTGGAAACGGTAGTGCTGAATTATATGGCGCTGCATGGTGAACAAGCTCAGTTTGCCAATACCTTCACAGGGCATGGTTTGGGTAATAGCGGCATGCGCGACAGCATGACGGTATTCCAGGGGATTGTAAACGGCACCATTGGCAGTTAAGTAATCATAATTGTTGCTCAAAAAAGGCCGA
>JBFKSL010000379.1:0-4784 GCA_041626995.1 Ketobacter sp.
ACTGGAGAAATATTGATTCGGGCAAGCGCAATGATCATGTTAGTATTTTGACGAATTGGGAAATGAGTTCCCATGATTCAGTAGTAGGAGTAGTAAGAAGTGAATCTAGTCGATTTACCTAAAGATTTGCCAGTCCCCGAAGACGATGGAGCTTGCTCCCATCTATTGGGAATGTCTTTGCCTGGAGTGATCAATGTGCGCAAAAAACAAAGCTTTCCAGATAATCACATTAATCTGTTTCGAGACGGATATTATGGTGGCGTCCACATGTGTGACGCCACCCATATCAATGCATTAAGGATTCGGGTTTCGAATCACCATTAAACGCAGTTCTGTCATATCTTCCATGGCCCAGCGAATACCTTCACGGCCCAGGCCGCTGTCTTTTACACCGCCATAGGGCATATGATCCACACGCCAGGAAGGAATGTCGCCGATCACAACGCCGCCCACTTCTAAAGTATCCCAGGCTTTTTGTGCTTGGTATAAATCCTTAGTGAAGATGCCAGCTTGTAAACCGAAACGGCTATCGTTGATTCGGTTTAACATGGCATCAAAATCATCGAATGGCTCCAGTACGGCAACCGGGCCAAATGCTTCCTCTGCACAAACGTTCTGATTTGAGTCTACATTCTCTAACAGGGTAGCTTCCAGCATGGTACCTTCCCGCTTGCCTCCGCACAGCAGAGTCGCGCCCGCGGCAACCGCTTCTTCAATCCACACGTGCAGGCGTGAAGCTTCACCTTCGCTGATCATGGGGCCGATAAAGGTTTCCGGGTCTTTAGGATCGCCCATTTTCAAGTCTAGGGTTTTGCTAACCAGTTTTTCTTTGAATTCGTTGTACACAGAAGAATGTACATAGATGCGTTGCACGCCGATACAGCTTTGGCCGGACTGGTAAAAGGCACCGAAAATGATGCGTGCCACGGCATCATCCAGATCCCAATCTTTATCCACCACACAAGCGGCGTTGCCACCCAGTTCCAGAATCACGGGTTTTTTGCCTGCGCGTGCTTTTAAGGCCCAGCCCACATCGGGGGAGCCGGTAAAGCTTAATAATTTTAAACGATCATCTTCTGTTAACAGATCAGCACTATCACGGCGGCAAGGCAAAATAGAAAACGCGCCTTTCGGCAAATCGGTTTCAGCTAAGATTTCGCCAATTAAAATAGCGCCAATAGGCGTTAAGCTGGCAGGCTTTAATACGAAGGGGCAGCCCGCTGCAATAGCTGGGGCAACTTTATGTGCAGCCAGGTTTAATGGAAAATTAAACGGGCTGATAAACGCGCAGGGGCCGATAGGCACGCGTTTAGTCATGCCGCTGTAGCCTTTGGCGCGGGGGCTGATGTCCAAAGGAATGGTTTCGCCGTATTGGCGTGAGGTTTCTTCGGCAGCGATTTTAAATGTGTCGATTAAGCGCGTTACTTCACCTTGGGCATCTTTAATGGGTTTGCCTGCTTCTACGCATAGTGCATAGGCTAATTCATCAAAGCGCTCGCGAAAGCGAGTAACACAATGTTCCAACACCGCTTGGCGCTCAAACATGGCCATCTTGGCCATGGGTTCTGCCGCTTCGCATGCGGCTGCGATGGCTTGATCTAGCACATCCGGTGTGGCCAAGGGAGCCGTAGCGGCCAGCTCACCACTGAACTTGTCGTAAATTTTCAAATCGTTGTTGGCATGAACTGCTTCGTTCGCCAGGTAATATGGGTATTCCTTCTTTAGCATAATCGTTTCCAACTTTCTAAACCGCTAGCTTTTCAAGCGCAGCGCGAATTTGTTCCGGAATGGGCACGGATTTATTTTCCGCCCGGTTAACGAACACGTGAATAAAATCGCCGAAGGCGCAGGCTTGTTCTTCGCCTTCTTTAAAAATGCCTACGCCATATGTTACCGAACTGTTGCCCAGTTTGTTAACGCGCAAACCGGCTTCAATCTTGTCTGGGTAGGCAATGCCAGAAAGATAGCTACAGCTGGAATTCACTACATAACCTACCACGGGGGCATTTTGGATATCCAGACCGCCCTGTTCGATCAAGTAGCGGTTCACCGCCGAATCGAAATAGGAGTAATAGGTAACGTTATTAACGTGGCCGTAAATATCATTATCCATCCAACGGGTGGTAATAGGATAGAAAATTTTGTAATCACTGCGAGAAATGGGCTTTTCGTTCATAAATTAGTAGGCTGCCTTGTAAATATTGAATGCATCTTGCTCGGTAACTTCACGTGGATTGTTTATCAGTAGGCGTTGTTGCTCCATGGCATCCGATGCTAACTTACCGATGAAGTCTTCTGGAACTTTGCAATCGCGCAATTTATTAGGAAGTTGCAAGTCTGCAATTAGATTTTCAATCCATTGAATAAGCTGGTCGGTTACCTGTTCGGACGTGCCAGCTTGGTAATCGTTGCTCATAATAATGGGGGCCAACTCTGCATATAATTCATGGGCCGCGCTGGCGTTAAAACGCATTACATGCGGCAATACTAACGAGTTGCTTAATCCGTGGGGAATGTGAAAGTGTCCACCTAGGGGATAAGCTAAAGCATGCACAGCAGCAACGGGCGCGTTGGCAAAGGATTGTCCTGCCAGTAATGCACCTAGCAGCATTTTTCCACGCGCTTCCACATCAGAACCGTTTTTCACGGCAGTGCTAATATTACGGGCTAATAGTTGTAATGCCTCTCGTGCCAGCATATCGGATAAGGGGTTTTTGCGATGCACGCTGGTGTAGGCTTCGATGGCGTGTACCATGGCATCGATGCCGGTGGCAGCGGTAACGTGAGGAGGTAAACCGGTGGTGAGCTCTGCATCCAATAATGCAATGTCCGGTTGCAGCACAGGCGATACAACGCCGGCTTTGGTGGTTTCCCCTGTGGTAACAATGGCAATGGGGGTAACTTCCGATCCGGTACCTGCTGTGGTAGGCACCTGAATCAACGGCAGTCGCGGCTCTTTAGCCATACCAACTCCATATATATCCGGCAGAGTTTGTGCGCAGTTGGGATGGGAAAGTATGGCTACCAGCTTGGCTACATCCATGGAACTGCCGCCACCAAAACCTACCACCAAATCAGCGTGGTTTTGTTTGGCGGCTGCAACCGCTTTTAGTACTGTGGCGTCCGATGGATCGGCTTCCACTTCATCGAAAAGGGAAACCTGAACATCCACATCATTGAAGCTGGGTAGAACTTGTTCCAGCAAGCGTGCTTTTACGATACCGGCATCGGTAATAATCATTACCGCTTTAGCGTTTTGCTGATGACACAGCTCGCCTAGACGTTTGGCGCTGCCGGGTTCATTAATAATGGTTTTTGTGGTGGAAAAGGTGAATGCCTGCATGGGAAGGGCACCTCAAATTATTGGGACCATAGACTCTACTATCTTACCACGCCATGGGGTGGTTGCATTGGACAAATCCCTGGTAGAAACGGCCACGCTTTGGTTAGCGTTTGGCCTCTAAACCAGTGTCGTCAGGCCGGTAGAATGATTTTATAAATCGAGCCAATAGGCGATGAAGCAGCAGAATAGCGGTAATAATGGCAAATGCCACAGCCAAATACTCGGTGGTACGTGGTTCCATTAGTGCGTGGGCCACTGCCAGTACGCATAAGGGATACATTAAGCGATGTAAGTGTCTCCAATGTCGCCCCATCTTTTTGCGTGCCAGTTGAGGAGAGGTAATGGCTAACAGGCATGAAAAGAGCCAAGCAACCGCGGCGGCACTTAGAAAAGGTCTATCTGCTAAATCTTGCAAGAACCAACTCAGGCTCCAGTCGGCCTCTAGGTGCAAATAAATTCCTGCATGCCAGCACAAATAAAAAAAACTAAATAAACCTAACATGCGGCGAGCTTTGATTAAAAAATTCCAATCGGCTAAGCGTTTGCCGTATTTTAGTTTTGCCAGTTTGCAGAGATAATTCAGCCAGCGTCGCAAAGGCGTTATGGCTAGGGTAATTAATAAAAAAACCATTGCCCAAAATCCCGTACGGGTAATCAATGCCTCAAAGGGGTTGAAGCCCAGCTGGTTGCGTTGAAAATCGAGCAGCAACAGGGCTGCGGGTATCAGGCTGGTGCTAAATACCAAAATTCGAAACCATCCATTATGTCGATTAAACCAATCAAATAATGATAACTTCATTAGAAGTGCTTACTTAAATCCATGCCACTGTATAAAGAGGCAACCTGTTCTTCGTAGCCGTTAAACATCAGCGTGGGACGTTTTTTTGTTTGACCAAGAGGAACTTCACGGCTTTGGCTCCAGCGAGGATGAGCCACTTTTGGATTTACATTGGCATAGAACCCATATTCGTGGGGTAGTATGGCCTGCCAGCTTGAAACGGGTTGTTGTTCCAGTAGTTCGATTTTTTGGATGGCTTTTATGCTTTTGAATCCGTATTTCCATGGCACGATCAAACGAAGCGGTGCGCCATTTTGTGGCGGTAACGATTGTCCATACATTCCAGTAGCAAGAATGGTTAATGGATGCATGGCTTCGTCTATTCTAAGACCTTCGGTGTAGGGCCATTCTAATGTTGGGCGTCTTTGTCCAATCATTTCTTCTAGATTTACGATAGAAGAAAATCGAACAAACTTGGCGGAAGAAAGCGGTTTTGCTTTTTTTAAAATGTCACTTAATGAAACTCCCAACCATGGAACGACCATCGACCAACCTTCTACACAACGAAAACGGTAGAGTCGTTCTTCTTCGCATTGTTTACGTATTTCATCCACATCCAATTGCAATGGTTGTTCAACTTGGCCGGTGCTGGATATTTGCCAT
>JBFKSL010000380.1:0-4749 GCA_041626995.1 Ketobacter sp.
TCACGCCGCTTGCGGCACGGCGCATGGATATAAAACATATTAAAACGCGAAAGTGGATATTAAGTCACTCCGGGGAAGAACTAGGCCACGAGTTAATGGCATTAAAAGACCTTCAAAAACTGGGCTTTGACCGAGATGAAATCATCAACCAAGAAGTGCCCATTGGGGTTTTATCCTGGGTGAGTTTTTTCCATTACAAAGTTGCCATCGACAATCCATTCTGCGCCTTCGGTGTTTTGTATTTCTTGGAAGGTATGGCCAGAGAAATCGCACCCCAGGTTTTACCGGGTATAATCGGCAACCTTTCTGAATCGGAGAAAAGCGCAATTACCTTCTTTCGCGAGCACGGCGACCTGGACGAAGATCATATGGCTGAACAGCAAGAAATTCTGCTAGCCACCGACACAACTGCCAAAGATGAAAAGGCCATTGAAACAACCATTCGCCAATCGGCAAAAATCAAAGCCTTTATGTTGGATCAACTTATGCTGGAATTGGAGAACAACTAATGAAAGTTACGGAACAAGAAATTAAAGATCTAATCGTGGATATCTGCGCTATTGATTCCGCCATCATCACCGCTGAGGCAAGCTTTAAAGAAGACATGAAAATGGACTCCCTTAACATTGCCGACTTAATTGCATCACTGGAAGAAGATTACGATATAATCGTTAACCAGGAAGAAGCAATGGAAATTCGTACCTTTGGTCAACTGATGGCTTATATTGATAAAGTATAATCTTTAGCTTTATTGATGCTTTACTAACAGGGTGCTGATAATGCACCCTTTTTTATTGGCTCGAACATCTATCCTGCGCTTAAGCAGCCCGGTATAATTTTCGAGATTTCATTTTAAAGGACAGCCCCATGCTGCCACAGGATACAGGCTTTAATCCAACCTACTCTGAATTAGAACCCACTTTAGAGCAAATCGCCACTCTCGAATATGACGCCATTCTTGAGTTCGGTGCCCCTTGGTGCGGCCACTGCATTACCGCAGAACCCGTGGTAAAACAATTTTTGAGCCAACATTCAAATCTACGTCATATAAAAATATACGATGGTAAAGGCAAACCATTAGGTCGGTCATTTCGTGTAAAGTTATGGCCAACATTGATTCTATTACGTAATGGTGAAGAAGCTGCGCGAGTTGTAAGACCCAAGCAAGATAAAGATATGGATGCATTACTTGATTCAGTCGAATGATCTTCGGATCACCCACCTAAGACCCAGCGCTTACCGCAAAGATTATTCAACCTGCCAAATCAAATTGACCGTGGGAAAACAACTTATTCTCATTAAGTTGTCTGGTAATAACGTCAAATACTGAATTTTCATCCAGCTTCCCACCTTCACCTACCATATAATTCAACCATTCGTCACTGCGAAGCAAATCACTGCTAAACCACTCTCGATTATGTAGCCAAAACTGAACATACAAAGCTTTAGCGGTTAACTCACAATAATCCTGAACCAGCTTAAAGCTTTCATTGGACATCTGATCAAGCTCTCCTTCCTTAACGGTAAAACGCTCCACCAATTCAGAATGCTGCTGCAACAATGTTTGGCAAACGGAACTAAGAGCAGAACTATCAACGTTCAACGCTCTCAAGCCTTCCCAAACAAAATCACGGCCCCGGTTGGAAAGCTTTAATCCGTCACCAGTGAAACTTGGTGTTTCTGCGTTTAGATCAAATATTTCCTGCCAGGAGAGTTGCTGCTTTCGCGCTGATACATCTTGCTTTAACAAAGCCCGAAGTTGCCCACTAATTACATATAAGTTCACTTCTGTGCTACCATCAAACAATGCTACCACTGCATGATCGCGTTTCATTTTTTGAAACAAAGGATAATCACCTTCACGCAAGTAGCCTCGCCCACCCAACAATACACCACAAACGCGAATCTGTTCATCCACCATGGTTGGCACAAGATATTTCACTACTGCTGAATACACCGACATCTGCTCTGGCATTCGAGTACAAGCCCGCGACATCACCATCCCCATAGCTTCAGCCATCATTAAATCGCGAAAGCAACCAGCAAGTTTTCCACGTACCGCATTTATATTGGAAACGCTTTCTCCATACAGCTGACGCTTGATAACAAAATCCGCCGCCATTCGTAGCGCCGCATCACCCGCACCCAGGGAAAGCCCTGCACACAGAGTTCGAGATATCTGCAAGGTGCGCAAAGTGATATTTAATCCTTTACCCACCCTGTCTAATACCGCTGTTTTTTTAATGGGCGTACTATGAAAATTGATACCGCTTATATCAGCACCGCGTATACCATGGGTTTTTAATGCAGGAATATTGCTCGTGGTGCTCAGATCAATGGCTTCTTTATCTACATATAATAAAGAGAAACCTTGCTCACCACCTGCTTCATTACTGCGCGCAAATAAAGATAAGGCTTTTCCTTTAGTGGCATTATTAATACACCACTTTTCACCTTGTATTTGAAAATGTTCGTCATCCAACTCGGTTATCGTAACCTGGTTGCCTTGCAGATCACTGCCGTACAACTCTTCTGTTAATGCCAAACAATTTAATCCATCATTTTTTAGAATTTCCGCAGCTCGAGCTTTTTGTTCATTATTACCAGCGATCCAAACCGGCAACACACCAAGAAAGGTTTGCGCCAAGGCAATAGCCGACGTGAGATTACGTCTAGCCAACACCCGGGCAATACTCATCAGTCCAGTTAAGGTTTGCAGTCGCCCACCTTGCGCCACAGGAATAAAATCATGTAATACTGATTGATCCGCCAACAGACCGGCCACCTCAGAGGGAAAGGCCTCAGCCTCATCATCATCCACCACCTGCTGCACCATCTCCGACACAGGCTTCATCGCTAACTCTAGCTCTTGTGCGCGGGCAATCAGTTCTTTCATGACTTTATGTTCTCCAAGGCATAATTGAGGGTACGCTCTGCTAACGCTTCCCAAATATCTTCACATCGTCCACCGATATGGGGTGTTATAAACACGCGCTCTGACTTCATAAATGGCCCATCCATTGGATAAGGCTCGGGGTGTGTCACATCGGTTAAATAGCGAAACTCAGAATCATCTTTCAGGTGTTGTAGCAAAGCTTGCTCTTCTAACAGCTCACCTCTCGCTAAATTAATTACGGTAGCACCGGGGCGAAGACTGCTAAAAAATCCAACCCCAAATAATGATCGCGATTCTGGTGTTAAAGGCAACGCCAGCACAACATAATCGCAATTAGCGAGAAAAGCTGACAATTGAGCTGGCGTATAACACGCTGTGCCAGGTACATCCTTACCTGTTCGGCTTAATACATTAACCTGCTGAAACAAATCAGTGCAGCGTTGCAATATCAAAGTGCCAATAGCACCCACCCCCATAATTCCCAAACATTTTGATCTCGGATTATGGGCAATTCGAAACTGCGCAGCGTCATTACTCTTACCGCTTTTATTACAGGGCTCACCCCGTAATGCTCGATAGATTAGATACATGCCATGATCTGCTACCGACTGTGAATTGACACCACAGGAATCCGTCACCTTAATGTTCTCTTTGACACGCTCCCAGGACGCGGGCACTTGAGATGTCAAAAAGTGCACCCATTGTAATTTTTTATTGCTCCGCACTAGATTGGCAGGAAATGGAAACCCAATGATGTAATCAGCCTGACGCGCCAGCGACATAAATTTTTTACTGCCGTCTGCGACTTGTATATCGATCTGGGAAGAGAATTGTTTTTTCAAGTTCTCGATCAATTCTTCTGGAATTTTCCAAAAAGGCTGATCGGAAACATCACCAACACACAGCAATTTACGTTCGGTCATGGATTATGCGCCCGGAGCATTTTGTTTTATGAATGCCAGCAAATCCTGCAAGGTTAACCAATTTTCTGCTGACGTTTCCGGGAGATCCAAACCCAAATCATCAATGATTGCGTAAAACAAATTAACTTTACCAAATGAATCAATGCCAAATGCTTCATTGAGCTGCTCACTTACACAATCCAACGCAAATGGTTTACGCAAGTAAATATCCTCTACTTCGGAAAGCAGACTTATTAGCCAGTCTATAAGTTGCTGGTCTGTACTCGTTGAGGTTATCGACATTATTTTGTTCCTGGTAATAGGCTAAATATTTTACGGTTCGATATGGCGTTTCTTTTTCACCAGCAGTAAGGGCCGCTTATATTCAGACAGAGACAAATGAGCAGCTAATATACTGCGCATATCTTCGTAGGCAATAATACGATCCACAATACCTTTTTCTAAGGCCAGAAGTGGTGATTCGTATTGCTTATAATAGATTTCTTTCAGTTCTTCCTCTGATCTTGGGTCATCTTGATACAGCACATTCTTTGCTGCCGCAAAACCCATAATTCCAATTTTGGAATTTTCTAACGCTAACACCAACTCACCACCCTGGGCAGCCGTTTGCATCATCAAGAATGCAGCTGCACCATAGCAACGGCGTACCACCACAGAAATGCGCGACACACTGGTTTGCATGGCTGAGCTAAACTGTGCACCATAACGTAATAATCCTTTTTGCTCTTCTGTCTCTCCTGGCATAAAACCAGGCACATCAATGAGAGTAACAATGGGCACCCCGTAAGCATCGCACAAGCGAATAAAGCGTGCCGACTTGGCCGATGCATCACAATCAATGGCACCACTTTTCTGTAAACAATTGTTGGCCAGTATGCCCACGGGATTGCCATCGATATATGCGAAAGCGCATATCATGGAAGCGCCGAA
>JBFKSL010000381.1:0-4737 GCA_041626995.1 Ketobacter sp.
AATGGCAGGATATGCAGTATCAAGGCCGCCACTCCAGCTCCACTTATGAAGAGTCGTTGCCTGATTTTGTGAAACTGGCCGAGTCCTACGGTCATGTGGGCTTCAAGGTAACCGACCCAAGCAAGCTGAAAGCGACCATGGAAGAAGCGTTCTCGCTGAAAGATCGACTGGTATTTATGGATATCGCGGTTGATGCCACCGAGCACGTATACCCAATGCAGATCAAAGAAGGCTCCATGCGAGACATGTGGCTGAGCAAAACGGAGCGTACCTAATCATGCGAAGAATTATTTCGATTTTGATGGAAAACGAACCTGGTGCGCTTTCACGGGTTGTGGGCTTGTTTTCCCAGCGTGGCTATAACATCGAAACCCTAACGGTTGCACCTACGAACGATTCGACCCTGTCGCGGTTAACCCTAACCACGACAGGTTCCGACCGAGTGATCGAGCAAATCACCAAGCAACTTAATAAGTTGATTGAGGTGGTGAAGTTGGTGGATCTCAGTGAAGGTGCCCACATCGAGCGGGAATTGATGTTAGTGAAGCTGAAAGCCACAGGCGCTCAGCGCGCTGAAATTAAGCGCACCACTGACATTTTTCGCGGCCAGATCGTGGATGTAACCAGTTCTGTCTACACCGTTCAGTTAGCGGGCGCCAGCGATAAGTTGGATGCTTTCATCGAATCTGTCGGTGATGCTTCCATCTTGGAAGTGGTTCGTACCGGCGTATCCGGTATTGCCCGTGGCGATAAAGTACTGGCCCTTTAAACCAAATTAGCAAATACAGCACAAAGCAAAATAGAGGAAAGCTCATGCAAGTTTATTACGACAAAGATTGCGACCTATCCATTATCCAAGGTAAGAAAGTTGCAATCATCGGCTATGGCTCACAAGGCCATGCTCACGCCAACAACCTGAAAGATTCCGGCGTAGAAGTGGTTGTTGCTTTGCGCGAAGGTTCAGCTTCTGCTGCCAAAGCCGAAGCCGCTGGCTTAACCGTTAAAGCGGTACCCGAAGCGGTACAATGGGCTGACCTGGTCATGGTATTAACCCCAGACGAATTCCAAGCTCAGCTCTACAAAAATGAAATCGAACCTAACCTGAAAGAAGGCGCGATCTTGGCATTCGCGCACGGTTTCGCGATTCACTACAACCAAGTTGTACCTCGCGCTGACTTAGATGTAATCATGGTTGCGCCTAAAGCACCTGGTCACACTGTGCGTTCCGAGTTTGTAAAAGGTGGTGGTATTCCTGATCTGATCGCTATTTACCAAGACGCTTCTGGCAACGCCAAAAACATCGCTCTTTCCTATGCTTCCGGCGTAGGTGGTGGTCGTACTGGTATCATCGAAACCACTTTCAAAGACGAAACCGAAACCGACCTGTTTGGTGAGCAAGCCGTTCTATGCGGTGGTGCGGTTGAACTGGTGAAAGCTGGCTTTGAAACGCTGACCGAAGCGGGTTATGCGCCTGAAATGGCTTACTTCGAGTGTCTGCATGAGCTGAAGCTGATCGTTGACCTGATGTATGAAGGCGGTATCGCCAACATGAATTACTCCATCTCTAATAACGCAGAGTATGGTGAGTACGTGACTGGTCCAGAAGTTATCAATGATGAATCACGCGCTGCCATGCGCAATGCTCTGAAGCGTATTCAAGACGGCGAATATGCCAAAATGTTCATCTCTGAAGGTGCGCACAACTATCCTTCCATGACCGCTTATCGCCGTAACAATGCTGCTCACCCCATCGAGCAGGTTGGTGCTAAGCTGCGTGAAATGATGCCTTGGATTCAAGCCAACAAAATCATCGACAAGTCTAAAAACTAATAGGCCTGTTTGATGCAAAAGCGCGGCTCCGGCCGCGTTTTTTGTTGGGTAAGCAAAAGTGGTGCAATAAAAAGTTCATCCTGATCAGCCCTTGCAAAATGACTCAGGAAGGACCAAAGTATTGATCAAGGAAAGCTCGGTAAAAGGTAGAAGCATGCCAGACAAAGAACCCCCATCGCCTGAATCGTCCAAAGACTCTGCAGCCGTAGTGTCACTACATAATGAGAAAAAGGCAGAAGACCACCATGAAGACGAAGCAGAGCATGTGGAAGATGGTGTGACCTTCGAGGTAGTGGAAGGGGAAGAGCTAGAAGGCGGCAAAAAAATCCGTCGCAGAGGCGTTTACCTTCTGCCTAACCTGTTCACCACCGGCGCGCTGTTTTCTGGTTTCTACGCCATAGTGGCCTCCATGAATGGCATGTATGAGCAGGGCGCCATCGCCGTGTTCGTGGCTATGGTGCTAGATGGCTTCGATGGTCGTATCGCGCGCATGACCAACACCACCAGTGAGTTTGGTGCCCAATACGATAGTCTGTCCGATTGTATTTCCTTTGGGGTTGCTCCTGCGTTAGTTTCCTACTCTTGGTCCCTGTCCAGCCTTGGCAAGGTAGGGTGGATGATCGCTTTCGTATACGCAGCTTGTGCGGCCTTGCGTTTAGCGCGTTTTAACGTGCAAATAGAAACAGCGGATAAACGCTACTTTACTGGTTTGCCTAGCCCTGCAGCTGCAGCCGTGGTCGCTGGCATGGTTTGGTTTGGTTTCGAGCAGCAGCTTGATGGCTCCGAGACATTGATTGCCATTCTGGCTGCAACAATAACTGCTTTTTCCGCCGTGATGATGGTGAGCAACGTAAAATACAACAGCTTCAAAGAGCTCGACTTCAAAGGCCGGGTTCCCTTCGTGGCCATTCTGGTGGCTGTGTTGGTGATCGCTGTGGTGTCTGTTTATCCAGAGGGCATGCTGCTCTCCATTTTCCTCGTCTATGCCTTAAGTGGCCCGATCCTTTCTCTTATGGGAAGATCAAAATCAGCCTAGCCCTGTAACAAAACGCACCCTCTGGCATCTAACCTATAACTGCAAGCCAATGAGGGTGTGAAATGCTGATTAAACAAAGTGATGCCAGTGCGCCAAAAAGCTATGAAATTGCCTCGGAAAAAGAATACCTGACGCGGCGAGAGTGGCTAAAGCGGGCCGGCGTAATGGGCGTTGGTGCCGCCGCCATGCTCAATTCAATTCCTTCGTTAGCATCCAGTAATTGGCAGCAAATGCTGCAAGGAAAGCTACAGTCTGCAAGTAAATGGCCCCATTCTGCCAAAGACAAACTCACACCCTATCAAGACGTTATCCAATACAATAACTTCTATGAATTTGGTACTGGCAAAGGTGACCCGGTAAAGAACAGCAAAAATTTCAAAGTGGATCCATGGCGAGTGGTGGTAGAAGGTGAGGTTGCCAAACCCGGCAGCTATACCTTGGAAGACATTCTCAAGCCCCATACATTGGAAGATCGTGTCTATCGGTTCCGTTGTGTGGAAGCATGGTCCATGGTGGTGCCATGGGTTGGCTTCCCTCTGGCCGATTTACTGAAACGTTTCGAGCCCACTTCAAAAGCCAAGTACGTACGTTTCGAAACCCTGGTAGACCCGGATCGCTTTCCCGCTCAACGTTTTGCTCGTTCCACCATCCCCTGGCCCTACGTGGAAGGACTGCGCATGGATGAGGCGATGCATCCACTTACTCTGATGGTGGTGGGAATCTACGGCAAAACCTTGTTACCTCAAAACGGCGCACCTCTACGGTTGATGGTGCCGTGGAAATATGGGTTCAAAAGCATTAAGTCCATCAGCAAAATCCAATTTGTTGAGAAACAGCCTCGATCCACATGGGAGCGCTTGGCCTCCAGTGAATACGGCTTCTATGCCAACGTGAATCCTGAAGTCAGTCACCCGCGATGGAGTCAAAATCGCGAACGCCGCCTGCCCAACAGTCTGTGGAGTCCCAACTGGGTCGAAACACAGAAATTTAACGGCTACCAGGAGCAGGTGGCTTCACTCTACAAGGGAATGGATTTGAGCGTTCAGTTTTAATGAAGAAATCCACAATCCCCCAATTAAAATTGGGCGCTCATGCGCTGCTGTCTATTCCGCTGCTTTATCTGGTTTATCAAATCGTAACGGATAACCTTGGGCCGGATCCGGCTCAAGAAATTGTAAAGCAGCTGGGGTTCAATGGCGCTTGCGTGTTATGGCTAACCCTGGCGGTGACGCCCCTAAGAATTCTAACGGGCTGGGCCGGGTGGATGGCGTTTCGACGAATGCTGGGGTTATGGAGCTTTGCCTACGTGAGCTGTCACCTGTTTGCCTTCCTGGTCTTTTGGGCGGGGCTATCAATCTCAGTTATACAAGAAGAAATTGTCGATAGACCCTACATATTAGTGGGCTTACTCGCCTGGGTACTGCTTATCCCGCTGGCAGTAACCTCTACCCAGCGATCGAGAAGAAAGCTAGGTAAAACCTGGATAAAACTGCACAAGTTGGTTTACCCCATTTCGCTGTTGGTGCTGCTTCATATTGTCTGGATAGCCAAACTGGACTTCTTGCAACCGCTGCTATTCGCATTGGTGCTAATGGGATTATTTGTTGTTCGAATTAAATACAAAAAAGATTCTGCAACCCGTTAGAAAACTGTCTACACTCCCTTAACCCCTTATAAATCGGGGGCTCCAGCCGGGATGCTCAAGGTCAACTTGAATGTTGCGCTAAGCTATTGAAATAAAACTTTAAAAAAAGCGTTGACGGGGAGAATGATGGCCCTATAATGCGCACCACTTCGACGGGAAAGCGGCTCGGAAGGGCGAAGCGGAAGCGGCGGAGGGCTTTTATAAGGTGTTGAAAACTTTGATAAAA
>JBFKSL010000382.1:0-4733 GCA_041626995.1 Ketobacter sp.
CGTGATCGAGTATCGGTAATACGGGATTCTGTAACGGGGTGAGTGAGCAGAAATTCAGGGGGCAAATCTCCGTAATAACGCATACTTCGTTGTAAAGATTCAAAAAAATCCGCCATGGCGGCTGGATTCATGCCTGCCCTTGCCAGGGTTTGCATACCAATGCGATCTGCCTCCTGTTCATTTGCGCGGCTAAAACGCAGCTGGGATTCAATGGCCGCCGCCTGGGTTGTGGCCAGAGCTGCCACACCGGCATCACCTCCAGCCGTTGCAGCAATCACCACGGTGGCCAGCAGAGCGGCCAAATTAGCCCAGGATGTGCGCTGGGAACGCTCAACTCCGCGGGCAAAGTGGCGCTGACTCAAGTGAGCCAATTCGTGGGCAATAACACTGGCTAGCTCGTCTTCCGTATGAGCATTCAATAATAGCCCACCGTTTAGGCCCATGACGCCGCCGGGGACTGCAAACGCGTTAATGGCGGGGCTGTTGATCACCACCATTTCAATATTGGGTTGTTCCAGGTCGCTGGCAGACGCCAGCCGATACACTAAATTGTATAGATAGTCGTGAATCAGTGGGTCATGAACAATAGGGGCTTGCGAGCGCAATTGCCGTAACCAGGCACGCCCAAGCCTGTATTCCTGCTCGGGGCTGACGATGCCGGAGCTGGCGTCACCCAGTGATGGCAATTGTTCATCTGTGCTGAGGGCCGGGGAAGTTGAAAACAGTAAGCAGATGCCAACAAGCCAAATGCCAATGAACTTTTTACCGTACTGCTGTGTCATAAATTCTATTAAATTCATTCTGTTGGGCTATGCTGGCTTTGACAGAAAAAAGTGGCAAAGGTTTAATGCCAGAGTAGCAGATAGTGAGACGGCTTTGTACCAATCTGACAATGGCTTGTATATAGTGTCATGTCCTACATTATAAAAAACGGTGTACAGTACAACTAATGACAAACCCAATTGAGCTTGATGCTCGCGGCCTGCAATGCCCCATGCCCTTACTCAAACTTAAGCAGCAGTTAAACCGTATGCAGGCCGGGCAGACGATTGCCGTGGTAACAACGGATGTGGGTTCCGTCAGGGATTTTGCCGCGTTTACTACGCAAGTGGGACATATTCTTCATCGTCAAAGCGAACAGAATGGCGAGTACCATTTTTTAATAGAGAAGGCTGGTTAGAGCTGTACTATGTTCCAAATTTTTAGCGATTGGTATCGAGAGTATTTCACCAACAAGGAAGCTGTGCTGCTGATTCTTATGTTGGCGGCTGGGCTTACCATTGTGGTCACCATGGGCGCGGTGCTGGCACCGGTATTCACAGCAATTGTTCTGGCCTACTTGTTACAGGGCTTAATCAATTACCTGGTGCGTCGTGGCGTGCCGCAATTCGTTGCCTTCATATCCACTTATATTCTTTTTTTCTCTGCGCAAATGGCTTGCTTGTTTATTCTTGTACCGCTAACCGGTGGTCAGTTGGTGCGCTTATTTAATGATCAGGTGCCGAGGATCGTATTCGAAGCTAATGCCTTTCTGGATAAACTGCCTGAGAAATATCCTGAGCTGATTTCCGAGCAGTGGGTACAGGAAATCACCACCATGATCACCACAAGCATCAGTAGCGCTGGTGAGGCAGTGGTGTCTTTTTCTTTTTCCAGCCTCCCTAATTTAATGGGGTTGCTGATTTTTCTGGTTTTGGTGCCGTTGCTCGTGTTTTTCTTCCTCAAGGATAAAGACAGAATCATTGCCTGGGTGGTGAGCTTTCTTCCTAAGGAACGCCCATTTATTTCCCAAGTGGTCTCAGAAATGGATGATCAAATCTCTAATTATGTGCGCGGTAAGGCCATGGAGATTCTGATTACCGGGGGCGTTACTTATATTGCTTTTGTGATACTGGGAGTGAACTACGCTGCCTTGCTTGGCTTGTTAGTGGGGTTGAGTGTGTTGGTGCCATACATAGGCGCAACGGTAGTGACTTTGCCGGTGGCCGTGGTAGCTTACCTGCAATTTGGCACGGGGTCGGATTTTATGTGGGTAATGATTGCCTACGGCATCATTCAGGCGCTGGATGGCAATGTGCTGGTGCCCATTTTATTCTCTGAAGCGGTAAACCTACATCCCATTGCGATCATTATTGCGGTATTGGTTTTTGGTGGGTTTTGGGGGCTGTGGGGAGTGTTCTTTGCTATTCCATTGGCCACTTTGGTGAAAGCGGTTCTGTCATCCTGGCCCAGGCAGCTGTCGTCCGCAAGTAGTCAGGAAGAGAAAGAAGAGGCCGTTGAAGCCTCTTCCTAAAACTGGTGGTTAGCCGCAGTTTTCCGCTGCTTCCAGCACTTCTTCCACATGACCATTTACGCGAACCTTACGCCATTCCTTGCGTAACAGGCCATTGGAATCGATTAAAAAGGTGCTGCGCTCAACCCCAGGAATCTGTTTCCCCTGCAAGTTGATCAGTTGAATCACCTCAAACATACGGCAGAGGTAAGCGTCGGTGTCAGAGATCAATTCAAAAGGGAAGTTATGCTGCGCCTTGAACTGTTCATGGGATTTCAGCGTATCCTTGGAAACGCCGAAAACAATGGTTTTGGCTTTCTTAAAGTCTTCATAATAATCCCTGAAGTCCAGGCCTTCAGTGGTGCAACCTGGAGTGTTGTCCTTGGGGTAAAAATAAAGAACAACTTTCCATCCCTTGAGCTTTGAAAGCACGATGTCTTTATCGCTGGTTGCTTGTACTGCAAAATCAGGAACCGGTTTATCGATTTCTACGGTTGCCATTGACTCCTCCTAAGCCCGTCTTGGTTATTGTTTTGTGCCCGGTTATCGGCATGGTTCGATACTCGCGTCTAAGTTGCGTTCATCACAGAATGAAACAAAGGATTCTTTTAGGGCCGCTATGGTGACCGATGCTGGAATGTTCACCGACAGCTCCAGCGAAAACATAGGGGAGCCGGTGTGGGCAGCAGCATAGGTGCCGGTTTCCATTTCCTCAATATTGATATCACGATCGCTGAAGAAGCTGGCAATTTCTCGCACAATGCCAGGATGATCGAGAGAGATAACCGAAACTTTATAGGGTCTGCCAGCGTTGGCCTGTTGTCGTAACTGGGTACGCTTAAGAATGGTAGTAAGGCCAAAGCCTTCGGCGGCCTGGGGCAGGGCCTGTTCGGCCTTTTCAATATGGGCCGCTTCGCCGCTAATCATCATAATGAGGGCAAATTCGCCACCCAGTACTGTCATGCGGGTGTCGAGGATATTGCACTGAGAGTCTGTGGCCACCTGGGACAGGCCGTTGATAATGCCCGGTTTGTCCTCTCCAATGGCAGAAATAACCAAATATTCGTGCATAAAATCAGTCCTAATAGGCTGATCAGCCCAGCGTTTTTCCAGGCTTGATAACCGTTTAAAAGCTGATTTTCAGTGTAGCATCGGTTATTTAGAACAACTAGCTGAAAATGCTACAAATATTGGCTTTTATGGAGCCGGCGCCCCAAACTGGGCCTTTTTAAGCAATCAGGCCGCCCCATGCTTGTTATTGGCTTCCCGCATAAGTACCATAGCCGTTTGCTTAAACACGGCGAGGAATATTCAGCACATGATTACAGGCAGCATCGTTGCGTTAGTAACCCCAATGCATGCAGACGGCAGTATCCATTGGGATGCGTTAGCTACGTTGATAGACATGCATATCGAGAAGGGGACCAATGCCATTGTTGCGGTCGGCACCACGGGCGAGTCTGCCACGTTGGATGTTGATGAGCATTGTGATGTGATCCGTTTTACCGTGGAAAGGGTAGCGGGACGTATTGCTGTGATCGCTGGAACCGGCGCCAACTGCACTCGCGAAGCCATTGAGCTGACTCGTTCTGCCAAGCAGGTAGGGGCCGATGCCTGTCTGCTGGTGGCACCTTATTACAACAAGCCCACCCAAGAAGGGCTGTATCGCCACCATATGGCCATTGCCGATGCAGTGGAAATTGATCAGCTTCTGTACAATGTTCCTGGTCGAACAGTGTGCGATATGCTGCCCGAAACGGTGGAGCGCATCAGCGTCCATCCTAATGTTGTGGGCATCAAAGAAGCCACGGGCGATATGGGCCGGGGCCGTGAAATTCTTGAGCGTTGCGGTAGTGATTTTGCTCTATATAGTGGTGACGATGCCACGGCTACTGAGCTGATGCTGTTAGGCGCTAAAGGAAATATTTCTGTCACGGCGAACATTGCGCCAAAACAGATGTCTGAATTGTGCGCGGCAGCCATCAGTGGAGATCGAGCCAAGGCAGAAGCCATCAACGAACCCCTGTTGGGTTTGCATCAAAACCTGTTTCTGGAAGCCAATCCAATTCCTGTGAAGTGGGCGCTACAGCAGATGGGCCTGATCGAGGCTGGAATACGGTTGCCGCTAACGCCGTTTTCTGAGCAATATCACCAGCCATTGCTGGATGCTATGAAGCGCTCAGGAATCCTATAACAATAAATCCGGAGAACCCAATGCGGAATTTGCGACATGTGCTGTTAGGCACAGTGCTGCTTGCGTTGACAGGCTGTTCCTTCTTGTTTGGTGATGAAGGCCAGTTTCGTGAAAGAACCATGGATTACCAGAAGGCGACCAGTATTGCCCCCCTGAAAAAACCCGAGGGCCTGCCTTCCAAAGAAACCAGCCAGCGTTATCCCATTCCTCCCGTTGGTGAAGGGGATTTCTATATTCCGGAAGACAGTGAATCGCTGCCTCGCCCCC
>JBFKSL010000383.1:0-4717 GCA_041626995.1 Ketobacter sp.
CCCTACGAGAGGGCGGCCTATGGTGGTAGAATTGCCGTTTTTAAAATCGATACCTAATTGATGAATTCTATAGAAGTTCGCGCTACCTGGTCTCTCGCTAGCTTATTTGCTTTGCGAATGCTGGGTTTGTTTATGATATTGCCTGTGTTCTCTATCTATGGAGATACGCTTGCTGAAGCCACGCCGCAGTTGATTGGGCTGGCCATTGGCGCCTATGGGCTTACCCAGGCCATGCTGCAAATTCCCTTTGGTTTTTTGTCTGACCGCATCGGGCGTAAGCCGGTTATCATCATGGGGTTGGTTCTGTTTTTGATTGGCAGTGTTGTAGCTGCGCAGGCAGAAACTATTTATGGGGTGATTGCAGGAAGAGCGTTGCAGGGTGCCGGTGCCATCGCCAGCGCAGTAATGGCATTGTTGGCGGACCTCACCCGCGATGAGCAGCGTAGTAAAGCAATGGCTTTAGTGGGAGGTAGCATTGGCCTGTCTTTCTCTTTGGCGTTGATCATTGGGCCAATTTTTACCAGCATGTTTGAGTTGCAAGGCCTGTTTTGGCTCACCGCCTTCTTGGCAGTCTGTGGTGTGGTGCTTACGCTTTCGGTCGTTCCTACCCCGCAAAATCAGCGAGTCTTTCGTGATACTCGCCCAGTGGTGTCTCATTTTATTGATGTGTTAAAAGACCGCCAATTGGCTCGCTTGGATTTGGGCGTGCTACTACTTCACATGACACTCACTGCCAGCTTTGTCGTGTTGCCAGGTTGGTTACTGAAAAATGCGGGCGTGGTGGAAGTGCGACATTGGTTGGTATATTTGCCGGTTCTTTTTCTATCCTTTGTCTTTATGGTACCGATGATGATTGTTGCGGAGAAGAAACGCCAAGTGAAAAAGGTGTTTTTAACCGCAGTGGCATTGTTGTCTGTGTCGCTTTTATTTTTAAGTCAGTGGCATGATAGCTTGGTAGCGATCATCTTTGGGCTGTTTGTGTTCTTCTGGGGGTTTAATCTGCTGGAAGCATTGCTACCTTCTTTGGTAAGTAAGCTTGCAGCCCCTGGGTTTAAGGGTACTTCCATGGGGGTGTATTCCACCTGCCAGTTTTTAGGTGCTTTTCTTGGTGGAGTCGGGGGCGGCTGGGTATTGGCAAATTATGGTGATGCAGCTGTGTATGTGGTGGCATCTGTGCTGATTGCCCTGTGGTTTTTGGCTGCGTTGGGGATGAAAGAGCCATCTCATCTCCAGAGTTTTACCCTACAACTCAAAAATATTGAAGCCCAGGACAGTGCTGGTTGGGTAACCCGCTTGATGGGAGTAGCTGGAGTGGAAGAGGCCGTTGTGGTGGCAGAAGATAAAACGGCCTATTTAAAGGTGGACAACCAGCGCCTGGATAAAGAACAATTGATGCAGTTGGCAGAGGCGGCGGTATAGTCGGTTTCTGCTCAATTTGACCTAAGTAATTTAATGAAATGAACGTAACAGGAGAGGCTCATGGCGCAACGCGGAGTGAATAAAGTGATCTTGGTAGGCAACCTGGGACAGGAGCCGGAAACGCGTTATATGCCTAGTGGCTCAGCCATTACTAATATATCCATTGCTACCAGTGAGTCTTGGAAAGATAAAAGTGGTCAGATGCAGGAACGAACCGAGTGGCACCGTGTGGTGTTTTTCAACAAGCTGGCTGAAATCGCTGGTGAGTACTTGAAGAAAGGTTCCAAAGTTTATGTGGAAGGTGCTTTGCGCACTCGGAAGTGGCAGGATCAAAGCGGTAATGATCGTTATACCACTGAAATCGTAGCGAATGAGATGCAAATGTTGGATAGCCGCGGCTCTGGTCAGGGTGCTGGCGGTGGCTTTGATGGTTATGACCAAATGCCTGAAACCCAGGGTGTGGCACCTCAAAACCAGCAGCCTTCTCAGGCCCCGTCTGCTCCATCCTCACCTGCAATGTCTGATTTTGAGGACGACATTCCTTTTTAAGTTCTTACTAATCAACAGATTGTCATAATTGGCCTCTCTGATACAGGCACTGGTTTCCCAAACTGTGTTAAGCTGGTGCCTATTGCTTAAACTAATAAGAATAAGATGAAGTTAGGAAGAGGGTGAGCCTCGCGCGAAGATGAAAATACGCAACCTTGTTCTCGTAGGAATTCTGTCCTTATTGCTGTTTGCCATAGTGCTTTTTCCCGCCAGTTTGGCCTGGAAGTTTGCTTCTGGCGCTGCGTCTGCATTGCCCATTAAAGTTGAGCGTGTGGGTGGCACTCTGTGGAATGGCTTTTTGGTAGGACAGCTAAGTAACCCAATGGCTCGTGGCCCAGTGGTGGTGGATTGGAATCTGAACGGCTTTCGTTTGCTGCTAGGTGAGGCCAGTATGGATTTAAGCCTGGAAGGCTCAGCGTACCGCTTGAGTGGTTCGGGGCATTGGGGGCTTTGGGGTAAAGGAGTGTCCGACCTTAATGGTGATGTGCAGGCCCACCTTCTGAATCAATCGTTGCGCCAATTCGATGTCAGCGCGGAAGGCGTGTTGAAAATCGAAAACCTCTCTATAAACCTTTCCGGAAAGAAAATTACCAAAGCAATCGGTCAAATCAGCTGGAGTGGTGGCAGTGTGAAAGCCACAGGCCGTGGTTCGCCTGCGCCTATCATGTACCCTCCAATAAAAGGTGTGGTAACTGAAACGGATGGTAACCTGATGTTGTCTGTCACCGAAACCAAATCTAACGCGCCATTAGGTGAGTTGGGTCTAATGCCCGAGAAAAATCTGGGTTCGGTCAAGGTGTTACAGCGGGTACTTACGCTGGCGGGCATCAATAGCGGTGGTGATGACGATAAGGTATTGGTCAATATGCAGCAGCCTTTACCGTTCTGACAAAGGTAAGTGGCATTTGCCAGCAATGTAATGATTGAATGCTAATCTGTTATTAAAGAGTACAGCGTTATTCGCAAGTGCGGAACCTTACGGTAAAGTGAAGTTCCTATTACCATTCCTATTCAAAAAATAGGTATAAGAATAAGTATTTCAGGCCTGATAGGATTAAATGAGCCTGAATTTGACAGCAAGAATGGCTGCTAGCGCGGCGGGAGAAGAACTTGACGGCACAAACCCAAATAAATCCTTGGGTCAACAGAGCGAACATGGTGGGGTGCTTCGCCTTGGCGGTGGCCATCGCCTTTGTGATCGTGCGCATTGCCTATATGTTTGTAGATACCTCGGCTGGGCATACTGCGCCATCTGTATATGGCAATGCCAGTGGAACATCGGCTTCCTTTTCTAAGCCAGATAAAGTGGATACCTCTGCCATTGCCATGTGGAGCCTGTTTGGTAAAGAAGGCCAAAAAGCCGTGGTTAAAGAGGCGCCTAAAGACGTAAATGCTCCTAAGACCCGTTTGAGCCTGGAGTTACAGGCGGTATTTGTTGCGCCGGTGGAAGAGAGGTCTACCGCCATGATCGCGGAGTCTCGCAAAGACAGCAAATTGTATCGGATAGGGGATAAGGTGCCGGGAAATGTGACCTTAGCTGCGGTGCATCAGGATCGGGTTTTACTGAATCGCAACGGCAATCTCGAAGCGTTGTATTTTTCGGAAAACAGTCAAGGTGGTTTGTCTAGATCCAGTAGCAGCAGTCGAAGCCGAAGCAACAAAACCAGTCGTAGGTCTACTTCCTCAAGCCGACGAACTAACCCTCGGGATAGCATGCCTGGCAATCTTGCTGGTGGCTCCAGTGGAGGTTTAACTGCCGAAGCCCGCTCAGCCATGGCTTCACAAATGGTGAGTTCTTTAAAAGAACAGGTGGCTGAAAACGCAGATGCTGTGTTGGGACAGTTTGGTTTGGTGCCAAACAATGGTCGTGGTTACAAGGTGTCAGAGAGCGCGAACCCAATGTTAATGGCCATCGGGGCCAAGCCTGGAGACCTGATCCTGTCCGTGAATGGAGTTCAGGTGGGAGACCCTACCCAGGACATAAATCTAATTGAAGAAGTTATGAGTCAAGGTACCGTGCGCGCTACCCTGGAAAGGAACGGAACGCAATTCGATAGTGAAATAGCTATTCCTGGCGTATAAGAAGAATGTGGAAAACAACTATGAACAAACGTTATAGATTTCTGGCAGTGCTGTGTGCGGTAGTTATGCTGCCGGTAGTATCCTGGGCTCAGGAAGGCGCTTGGAAAATCAATATGAAGAAGGCGGATATTCGAACCTTTATTGAGCAGGTTTCGGATATCACTGGTTACAGCTTTATTGTGGACCCTCGTGTGAAGGGCGAAGTGACCGTTGTTTCCAACACAGAAATGTCTTCCGATGATATCTATAACATGTTTGAAAGTGTTTTGCGTATTCACGGATATGCTTCGGTAAAAACCGGCAGCGTTGTGAAAATTGTGCCAACCCAGGGCGCCAAGCAGGAAGACTTGCCGTTATCCGGTTCCGGCTATGGTAATGAGAAAATGGTCACGCGGGTGATTCCGGTTGAGAACACCAATGCTACCGAGCTGGTTCCCATTTTGCGCCCTATGGTGCCTCAATATGGCCACCTTGCAGCAGTGAGTTCTGCCAACGCGTTAATTATCAGTGATCACGCCAATAATATTGGTCGTATCATTGAGATCATCAGGCGTATCGATAGTGCAGAAAGTGAAGAGGTTGAAGTTGTTCAACTGAAATAAGCCTGGGTGGGTGAGGTGGTCAAAACCCTGGAGCAGTTAACGCCTGTGCAGACCGGGGGAAGTAA
>JBFKSL010000384.1:0-4673 GCA_041626995.1 Ketobacter sp.
CCCGCGCATTGATCAACTGCATAACACCGATTACTTCTTGTGCATGATTGAGTAATGGCACGCTCAAAAAGGATTTTGAATAATACCGATTCTGCTGGTCAAACGTTTTCATACCGGAGAAGTCAAAGGTGGTGTTGTTGTAGGCATCATCAATATTGACTACCTGTTTTGTAATGGCTGTAAAGGTGGCTACGTTTTGAAGATTGGGCTCGCCACTGTCTTCCAACAGTAGAGGGGCAATACCTAGGGGCTCACCGTTGGTAGTATCGAAGTTAAGACCAAGGGATCGATTTTTCATTGTCACGAAATCCAGCCGCGTGGGTGCGTCGTTTCGATACCAATAGATGGTGCCACCATCTGCGTGAGTAACTGTCATGGCTTCTTCCAATACCCGTTCGAACACAGTGCCGGTGGTATTGGGTTGCGATAGGCGAATTAACATACCGCCTTGTGCCTGTTCCAATTTGGCATTTTCCAGCAGAGTGGCCAGTAGCGCAGAGAGGGCTTCCACAATGGAAATTTGCGATTCGCTGTAGTGTGCAACGGTGCCGGAAAGTGGATTTTGCGGGTTGATAAGCTGAATTACGCCTAGTACTTCTCCACCGTGCTTGACCACCGGCACGCTTAGAACTGAGCGAGTACGATAGTCGAATAATTCATCAAATGCCTGGATGCCGCTGATATTAAACTTGGCGGAGGAATATACGTCTTCCACACAAATAGACTGCCTATTTAATGCGCAATAAGCGGCGATGGAATGTGTGTTGTTGCAGTCTTTATCGCAATGCAATATTTGAATGGGTGTTAATGCTGATTCGCCTGGTTCGCGGAACTTTTGATTAATTCCAAGTGATGTATTTTGAATCATGGCGTAATCGAGTCGGCGGCCATCCTGATCCTCGTTTAACAGATACAAGGTAGCTCCATCACAATGAGTAATGTTTTGGCACTCTTCCAGAATGGCTTCAAAAATTTTCCAGCGATCTTCTTCCAGAGACAGTGATCGGGTGAGGTTGATGAGACGCCAGAAAAAGGCGTCTTGCTGAAAAATTGCCATGGCATCCGCTCCTACAAGCTCTTGTTTACACAAGTGTAGTCGCTGGATGCTGGAGTGGGCTTCTTGGTAGCGTTTATTTGTTCACACTACTCAAAAGGTTGTATGGTTTTCGTGCTTAATTGTGTGGGCGATCACAATTTGATCTGCGCCTACGTTGCAGCAAGAGAATTAGTGTAGGCAGCATGAGCCAGGAGAAACTGCCGCCACCTCCACCGCTACTGGTGGGGGAAGAGCGGGTTTGGCGTCCGGGTAGGGTGGTTATACTGATTGCGTTGCTGGTTGCTTGGGAATCGTCGGCAAATATCGCGTTCACTCGGTATTCATATGTGGTGACAGTTTCCAGTGCAGTGTCTAAAAAGCTTTGAGTGTTTTCTCCGAGATCATTAACGATGATTTCCCAGTTTCCGCTGTTGGTTCGACGTTCTATAGAAAAGCGAACCTCATCACTTGCTCGGTCTCTCCAAGTGAGTGAAGCGGATGTGTCTGTCGCCGTAGCTGACAAGCTCTCAGGTGCTAAACCCGGTTGTGGGATAAGAATTGTGTGGGTGGTTTCATTGTTATCGGTGTCAGTTTCAAACAGGGTACCGTCGTTAACAAAGCTGAGCTGGTGATCAATAACGATGTCTTCCGTTTGAGGTAACATCGTTAGGTTTAAAGTAAGCTCGCTGGCCGTAGAGTTCAGGTTGCAGCTGTAGGTACGATTACTGTTACTTAGGGTGCAGTTGCTGCCATCGAGTGTTACTTGCTCAAAGCTGGAGTCTGCACTGGTTATAGTGCCTGTGGTGCTAACTGAGTGATTTCGTTGACGTACATTATCCAGTAGTAATTGTGAGTCAAACGTAAAGCTACTTAGGGAGGGTGTGCTGGATATCGCATCTACATCCAGGCTTATGTCGATGGGGAAATCAAAGCACGACTCTACACTGTTAACTGCGCTGATGTTGGGGCCGATTGCATAATGGGAGCAGGATGAGAATTGCGAGAGTCCACTTTGTATATATGCTCCCATAATGTACCGAGTTGCATTGCATGATTCAGCATACGATCCTTCTTCTCCGTCATGATCTAAGCCAAAATTATGCCCAATTTCGTGGGCAACTACGATAGATGTGTCTGATATAAGGCTGCTGCCTGAGCCAATAAGCTGCGCAGTGGATGATGCCCAGGGTGTGCAAAGTACTGGGTTAACATTGTATGGGTAGCTTGAGTAGTTGGGGAAGTGTGCGAGGCCAATTGTGTCACCGTCGTAATCTCGACCGGTAAGAAAATGAAACAGTGAGTTGGTGTTGGGGTCGTAGGATGATGTCCCTCCGTTACCGCGCTTTACTGCGATATCTTCAAGCACGGTTTCAATGTTCGTGCTGTTACTTATATTGTTGCCTGCATCAAAGTTCAAAGATATCTGATTGAAAACGATGTTGAAGTTTTGCGTATAGATAAGATCTACGTTTTCTAATATGGCTGCGCCATAGGATTGATAACTACTGCCTATAGCGGATTGAAATGCATCATCAAATACCACTGTTAGCTCTGCCACCAAGCAAACACCATCTACTGTTGATTCGCAGTGTTGATCATAGTTGATTTGGCTAGCGCGAGTTTGTAAGGAGCTCAGTTGTATTGGAGCTGTGCTTTGCGAATCCAGGCTGGGTGTAGGGTTTACTCCGCAGCTACCGTAGGCAAGGTCACTGCTTAGGGCTCTGCTCGAATATTGGGCGTTATTTTGCAGGGCGGACTCGCTATCGCTCAAATCCTCAATAACATGAAACTCACCCTGATGGATCAATAAACCATGCCAGGCATTATCAATAAAGGCTATACGCCCGCGGCTTTCAGAAAAATCAGGAAGGGTAATTTCATAGTGCTGGCTATCGAGTTCCTCTAACCCATATTTTGCTAAAGATCGAGGTGTCAGCGTTAGCTGAACAGTGTTTCCATTCAACAAAACATATTTGGTTATTTCTGCGCTGGCGTTGCCTGAGAGCAGCCATAGGAAAATCGCAGCTAAAACGTAAATTCCATTCAAACTATTCAACTTCATAAAGACTCTATCATCGTGCTGACGTAATCGTTCAGTCTGCCACACTTAATCCGCTGTGCGTGCTTTATCCAAACATTTTTTAATAATACGTGAACTGGCCACGAAGCCAAAACACGCGGTGACATGGGTGGCGGCTCCTATGCCTGCGCTGCAATCCAGCCTCACACTGCTGTTAGAATCGCTTTGTGGGCGGGTGGAACACACACGGCCATCCGGTTGCGGAAAAACCAGAGGCTCATCAGAATAGACACATTCCACGCTAAAACGGCGCTTAAGATTGCTGGTATAGCCATGATCTTGCCGCAATTTTTTTCGCACCAATGCCAGTAGAGGGTCTTGTTCTGCCCGTGTCATGTCCGCATAACGAATTCGTGTTGGGTCGGTTTGCCCACCAGCACCTCCCACCACATAAATGGGAATTTTGTTGCGTTTACAGTAGACAATCATGGCCACCTTATGTTTCACGCTATCGGTGGCTTCCAGTACAAAATCGAACTGTTTACCCAGTTTTTCCGCCACATTTGAGGCAGTTACAAAATCTGCGTCGGCGGTGACCTGTATATCAGGGTTAATGGATTTCAAGCGCTCTGCCATTGCTTCTACTTTCAGGCGGCCAAAGTTTTCGGTAAGTGCGTGAACCTGGCGATTGGTATTGGTAATGCAGATATCATCCAAATCCATCAGCGTAATATGGCCAATGCCTGCTCGTGCCAGAGCCTCAGCGGCCCAGGAGCCCACACCACCGATGCCCACCACAGCAATATGAAGGCGGTTGAGAACCTTCAGGGTCCCTGCGCCATATAATCTTTCGATGCCGCCAAAGCGGTTTTGGTAACTGTCTGCTCGCATGGGTGTTACTGTCGATGAAAAAGAGCGATTATAAGGCAGAGAGAAAGGTGGCAATAGGGAAAAAGAATGAAAAAACGTCAGGTTAGCTCTGTATTAAACTGATATACTTTTATACTTGTCAAAATATAAAAATGGTATGGAGTAGATGGCTGTGGATTCCCGTAAATTGGCCAAGGCATTCAAAGCGTTATCCAACCCCAATCGGTTGCAGATATACAGTGAGCTGATTCAGCGGCGTTCCTTGGGGCCGCAAGAGATCCATCAATGTGGTATTACCGATTTTATTAATTCCTTGAATGTGGGGGCTCCCACAATTTCCCATCATATAAAAGAGTTGGTGAATGCCGAGCTGATTGATGTAGAGCGGCAGGGCAAGTATGTAAATTGCTCACTTAATGAAGCTATGTGTAAACAGCTGCGCAATTTCTTTAATCTACTGCCAAACGAATAGCCTTCCCTGAAGATATTGGCAAGAAGGGGTTATAGCATGGAATACCAAGGTTATGTTCATCCCGGTTATACATCGGTGGCGTCAGAATTCATTAAGCATATTCCCAGCGATGGGCGCAGTGGTGCGGCGTTATCTGTGTATCATCAAGGTGAAAGTGTTGTTGATATTTGGGCCGGCTATAAAGATCATGATGGTAATCCCTGGCAGGAAGACACCTTAGCCCTATCGTTTTCCACCACAAAGGGGGTGGCGGCCACCTTGTTTCATGCCTTAGC
>JBFKSL010000385.1:0-4668 GCA_041626995.1 Ketobacter sp.
AAGCTTTTTCTCAGGGATTCCCACCAACAAAATCGGCTCGTGATGAGATAGTACCCAGGATGTTTTAATCACACCCTGTTTATCCATTGCCAGTAATGTATTGATGGGTTTACCTGAATAGGCGGGTATATTGGCTTGATGCTGTGTTTGAAAGCCCCAGCCTACCACTTCGCTGTCTACGTTAATGGGCCAGAGTTGTTTTTCTTCGTCCCATGATTCAAGTACTGCTTTTTCTCCAAAGGGTGAGAGTAATTTTTGTTGAAGCTCGGGCGTTAATGTGGGCTGCGAAGATTGGGCATGGCTATGAATTGAAAAGCTGATCACCATGAAAATGGTGATAGCAAAACACGCTTTACGCAAAGGGTCATAAAGCACTGTCAGTCCTCACAAACTTGAAATCCTGTGTAGGGGTGCGACAAATTGTCGCAGCTAAGTTTGTGAAGTATAGAAAGGAATTGGCTCACGCGCTTGATTCAAATCAAGTGCGTGAGTGTGTTTGGGCTATGGTGGTACTACTGTCTACCGCTTAGTGAGTACGGATGGATTATCCGTTACTAACGGTGGCTTTTTGTTCGACTGTGGCCGGTGCTTTTTTCAACACATTCAGCGCTTTCAACAAGTTCAGTGCTTCATACAATTGGTAATCGCTTTGTGATAAATCCTGCGCTTCTGTGTTGGCATTATCGGATTCGGTTTCTTCAGCTTGATTTTCAAGGTGGCCGCTTAGGTCTTTTTCTTTCACTCTTTCCATCTCTTCCACTCGCGTCAGGCGTGCGTTTTCCACTTTAATGTCGGGCACGATGCCTTGTGCTTGGATTGAGCGACCATTGGGTGTGTAGTAACGCGCGGTGGTGAGTTTTAAGGCGCGGTTATTATGTAAAGGCAGAACGGTTTGCACCGAGCCTTTGCCGAAAGTGGATGTGCCCATGATCACCGCACGGGAGTGATCCTGTAATGCGCCAGCAACAATTTCAGATGCGGAAGCGGAGCCGCCATTGACCAACACCACTATGGGGGTGTCCTTCAGTATGTCGCCGGGGCTGGCACGGAACTTCATGTCGGAATCTTGCAAGCGGCCCTGGGTATATACCACCAAGCCGTCATCAACAAAGGCATCGGTCACGTCCACTGCGGCTTGTAGAACACCACCTGGGTTGTTGCGTAAATCCAACACCAACCCTTTCAGGTTGTTCTTATTATTCTTCTGCAGTTTTTCCAGCAGTTTTATCATGTCTGTGCCGGTGTGGATTTGGAATTGAGACAGGCGCACATAGCCGTAGTCTTGCTCCAGCAAACGTCCGCGCACACTTTGTACTTGAATTACGGCACGGGTGACGCTGATTTCCAAAGGTTTATCCACGCCTTGGCGAATGATGGTGAGCACAATGTCCGAGCCGGGCTTGCCGCGCATTAGTTTAACTGCATCACCCAGGGTGAGGCCTTTTACTGGCGTGCTGTCCAATTTAATAATCAAATCCCCCGCTTCCACACCTGCTTTTTGAGCTGGCGTATCATCGATGGGGGTGATGACTTTTACAAACCCATTTTCCATGCCCACTTCAATGCCCAGGCCACCGAATTCGCCGGTGGTGTTGATTTGCAGATCTTTATAGGCTTCGGGCTTTAGATAGGCTGAGTGGGGGTCTAATTCGGTGAGCATGCCTTGAATGGCATTTTCCAGCAGGGTTTTATCGTCAACGTCTTCCACATAGGCTTGTTTGATGCGGTCGAAAACATCGGCGAAGGTGCGCAGTTCGTTTAGGGGTAACAGCCCCTGTTTGCTGGGCTCTTCATTGGCTGCCGATTGTTCTACGGTTTCTTCTTGAGTGACCTCTGACTCTTCAGCATACGCCAAAGGCGTCATTGCCACGGTGGCGATTAATAACCACAGCTGCCAGAAGGATGGAACGCGCAAGCCCATACGGATGCTCCTTAATAAAGGGTAATCTTCAACACTAAGACAGTAAAAGTGCCCCTAGGTTTCAGGGTGAATATATTACAAGCCTAGCGCGAAAACCGCCTTGGCGCATTAGGTTTATCCCTTGCACCAACGGGAAGGGTTGACGGGTTTACCATTTTTACGAATTTCGAAATACAAGCCAGCTTGGGACTGGCCGCCACTGTTGCCACTATAGGCGATCACTTCTCCTGCACCTACCCAGTCACCAGGGCCTTTTAATAGGGTTTCGTTATGCCCATATAGGCTTAGGTAGCCATCGCCATGATCGATAATGGTGAGCATGCCGAAACCACGCATCCAGTCAGAAAATACCACGCGTCCATGGTGAACGCTTTTTACCTGGCTGCCTTCTTTAGAACCAATCAGCACCCCATTCCAGCGCAGTGAGCCGCTGCCACGACGATTGCCAAAGCGTTTGATTTGGCGTCCGCTGCTGGGCCATTGCAGTTGACCTTTTCGTTTTGCGAAGGGTTGTTTGCCTACGTTGCTGGGAAGGTCGCTCAGGGTTTCCTGAACGGCATGTAGCACCTTTTCAAGTTCTGCCTGGCTGGATTGCAGTTGGCTGACTTTCGATGCGCTGCTGCGCAAGCTTTTGTCCAGGTTGGCCAGGGCTATTTTACGCTGCTTCTTTGCTTGGCTGAGTTGCTGTTGTTTATTCTGCAATTGGCTTTTTAAGTTTTCCAATTGCGCAATTTCTTCGTTGATTTTGATCTCGTTGCTGTTGATGTCTGCCAGGGTTTGGTTAAAGGCCTCGATGCGTTCCATGCGGGCTTTGTGAAAGTAATCGTAGTACTTCATTAAGCGTGCAAGTTGATCGGGTTGTTCCTGATTCAGCAGTAGCTTTATGTATTCCTGGCGGCCAGTGCGATAGGCCGCGTTAATGTCACCTTTAAGAGCGGCTTTTTGTTTTTCTTTCGCTTTATTTAATTCCTTTTGCGCGGCTTTTAGTTCGGTCAGTTTTTTCTCGGTTTTGGCAAAATCGTTGCTGACTTGGCGCAGTTTGCGGCGTGTGTTGCTAACTTCTTGTTCAGCGGTTTGTAGGGCTTTTTCTGCGTTGCTGCGTTTGCTTTGTGTTCGCTTGATTTGGGCTTGCAGGTTGTCGATTTTACGTTGCACCTGTTTCAGCTCTTGTTTGGTGGCAACAGGGTCGACGGATGCATGGGCGTAGTTGGAGAGGAGCCCGAACAGGCCCATCAAGGAAATGAAATACAGTGTTTTAAAGGTTTTGTCTGCTGTCACGTGTAATTATCGTTATGCGAAATTGAGTCGGGCAGAGTGGTTTGTTTTCAGCCGCTCTACCCTCTACCGTTGCTTCGCTAATCCCCAAAACTTTTCCACTACAGAAGCGGCTGCCCCGTCATTTCCTTTGGCTGCGGCATTCCCATTAGTTTCAGTATAGATGGTGCAATATCAGAAAGCTTTCCGCCTTCTGCCTGAAGCGTCACAGGCTTGTTGCCAACATACACCAACGGCACCGGATCGGTAGTGTGAGCTGTATGGGGTTGGCCACTCTTAGGGTCTTCCATTTGCTCGCAATTACCGTGGTCAGCCGTAATCAGCATATGGCCATCGGCTTTTTCCACGGCATCTACCAAGCGTGCCAGGCATTGATCCAGAGCTTCAACCGCTTTAACCGCAGCGTCGAATTTACCCGTGTGGCCTACCATATCCCCATTAGCGAAATTGCAGATCACAACATCGTATTTGCCGCTACCAATGGCTTCCACCAGCTTGTCGGTAACTTCTGGTGCGCTCATTTCCGGTTGCAAGTCGTAGGTGGCTACATCGGGAGAGTTAATCAGAATGCGGTCTTCGCCTTCATAGGTTTCTTCGCGGCCACCACTAAAGAAGAACGTCACGTGGGCGTATTTTTCTGTTTCGGCAATGCGCAGCTGAGTTTTGTTGTTGTTGGCCAAGTATTCCCCCAGCACATTCACCAAGGCTTCTGGTGGATAGGCCACAGTGGAAGGGATGCTGGCAGCGTATTGGGTGAGTGTGACAAAAGAACCAAACTCTACATTTTTCTTGCGTTGGAAGCCGTCGAAACCCTGTTCGATACAGGCTCGGGAAAGTTCACGGCCTCGGTCGGCGCGGAAGTTCATAAAAATCACGGCGTCGCCATCATTGAAGGTGGCGGCTTGTTGGCCTTCTCCAGCGATCACGGTAGGAGCAACGAATTCGTCAGTTTCGTCTCGCTCGTAGGCGGCCAGCAGGCCATCTACAGCGGTGGCGCTGGTGTGTTCTGATTCACCCAAGGCTAACAGATTGTAGGCTTTTTCCACGCGATCCCAGCGGTTGTCTCGGTCCATGGCAAAGTAGCGACCACAAAGGCTGGCGATGCGGCCTACGTTCAATTGCTCCAATTTGGCCTGTACTTTTTCCAGGCTGGGTTGAGCCGATTTAGGTGGCATGTCACGGCCATCCAAAAAGGCATGCACATATACCTTGTCGGCACCGCGTTTGGCTGCCAGTTCGATCATGGCCAGGACATGCTCTTCATGGCTGTGTACACCGCCAGGGGAAAGCAGGCCCATAATATGAACCGCGCCATTGTTGGCCTTGGCTTTATCAACTGCACCAGTAAGGGCTGCATTTTCAAAGAAACCGCCATCTTCGATATCTTTGGTCACACGGGTGAAATCTTGATACACAATGCGGCCAGCGCCCAGGTTCATGTGGCCCACTTCCGAGTTACCCATTTGACCATG
>JBFKSL010000386.1:0-4662 GCA_041626995.1 Ketobacter sp.
AACCCTTGACTCCTTCCATCCTGATTAACCGCTCCTCCTCGAATCACTGCAATGATATCATCACGGTCTCTTTCGGCATCTGATAGCCGTTTTAGCATTAATACACCCGCACCTTCTGACCTGACATAACCGTTAGCTTTATGATCAAATGCTTTGCAACGACCATCAGACGACAACATCATTGCCTTTGATAAAATAATATTTGTTTGCGGATTTATGTTGAGATTAATCCCTCCTGCAAGTGCAAGATTGGTTTTACCACTTCGTAAACTCTGACAGGCGAGATCGACACTCACCAATGATGATGAACAAGCCGTATCTACCACCATTGCCGGCCCTTCAAAGCCCAAATGAAACGCCAACCTTCCCGCGAGCACACTTGTCGCATTCCCAGTACCCATATATCCATTTAATGCAGAGTCCGGCATTCTCGATTGCAATTGTGCGTATTCACTATTAACTGCACCTATGTAGATGCCTCCAGCACACCCCCTCAGTGAACTCACACTGTAGCCAGCTCTTTCGATAGCTTCCCACCCCATCTCGAGCAGCAGTCGTTGTTGCGGATCCATTACCTTCGCTTCGTCTCTGGAAATACCAAAGAACTCGGCATCGAAACTTTTTACACTATCAATTAACCCCGCCCATTTGCTGTACATTTTTCCTGGAACGCTTGGATCAGGATCAAAATAGTCCCGCATGCTCCAACGTTCTGTGGTCATCTCAGTAACGGCATCCTGGCCATTTAACAACATTTGCCAGTATTCATCCTTAGAGTTGCTGCCACCAGGGAAACGGCACGACAAGCCTATAATGGCAATGGGTTCATTTTTATCTTTCTGGGTGGGAAGCAGCTCAACCGCAGGCTCAGATTTCACATTTTGTATCTGGCCCAACAGGAAATCAGCAATTTGGTTTGCATCAGCAAAGTTATAAATAGCCCCTGCATTAAGCTCAATTTCATAAGCCCTGGAGAGACGCTCTTGAATCTCAACAGCAATGAGTGAATCCATCCCCACTTGATTTAGCGGGGTATCCGGTGCAATCACCTCCCCTCGCTCTAGCGCTCCCGCGATGGTCTCCCGAACATGATCCAGCACCATCTTATGACGCAGAACCTCAGGGGCGCTCAACACATTACCTACCCAGCCAGATCTTACATGTGTCTCAACTGAAGATGCTGGTGATATGCTGGGAGTTAAATCACCCTTAGCTACCTCTTCTGGTACGCTCGCGCTAGGTTTTCGCTGTTCAGCACCATACAAGCTCAATGCAAGAGCAACGAGCTGCTTATTACTCATTTCTTTCAGTTTATTGGCGGCAACTTCCATTTCTACACCCCTAATCAACTTAAATGTTGATTTATTAGCTGATCTATTTCTGACTCGGACAAAGCCAATACGCGCCTTATCTCATCCTCTATACATACCGAAGCTCTCGGTTCAGAGCTCACATCCTTCCAATAAGATTTCTTTTCAAAGGGATAGGCTGGAATCCTACACATAGTCGGCTTTTCTCGCCGCCAAAGCGCGTTCCAATTAATGTCGATTGAACCCATATAAGCTTTACCTACACTCTCCAGGAATGCCGCATATTCATTTGCACCACGCTTTACACTTGGTAAATAACACCTATTTCTAGAATGGCTGTTTGGTAGAGATCTCACAAACGATAACAATGTTGAGCCCGGTCCAATTTCAATAAGCATATCCACGTCTTGCTGCAAGACCGTTTCTGCACAACGCATAAACCAAACCGGCTCTCTAATTTGCTGAACCCAATACTCTGATTTGACAATAGACTCATATTCAAGCCGCCCTGACCTGTTAGATATAAAAGAAAATCGCGGCGCCCTAATATTCATGCGATCAACCACGCTCTGAAATTTATCTAAAATCGGCCCCATTAATTTCGAGTGAAAGGCTTTTGATACGTCTAATTTTACGCAACGAATGTTTTCTCTCTCACACAATTTAACCAAGGATTGAATAGCCCAATCTTCACCCGACATCACAGTATTATTCGGGCTGTTACTCGCTGCAACACAAAGATCAAGCCCAGACTTGCGAACCAAATTTTCTACTGATTCGAAATCTGAAAATATTGCCACCATCGCGCCACTGTCTGTTTTACTCATCAAATATCCACGTGAGTAGACAATTTTCACCGCCTCTTGCAAGGAAAAAACACCAGACACAGTCGCCGCTACTATTTCACCGATACTGTGACCAAGTACAACATCAGGCTCTACGCCTAACGACTCCCACAGTTTGGCGAGCGCATATTCAAACGCAAACAAACAGGGCTGGGTATATTCCGTTTTGTGAATTTCGTTACTTAACTCGCCCCACATCAAATCCTTTAGCGACAATTTCAAAAATGGATAAAACATCTGATCGCACTGATCAATCCAACTTTTGAAAATTTCGTTTTCCTCATAAAGCGACGCCCCCATTCCTGCATACTGAGAACCCTGACCACTGAATAGAAATGCAATTTTTGGCTGCTTGAGCAAGCTTGTACGACTTATTTCAGTGAAAACCGGAGCGTTGCCACGGGAAGGCTCTTCTGGGCTATTTGCCATTATCACTGCCCGATTAGAGAAATGAGTTCTCGCTTTTTGAGCGCTGTAAGACAACGAATTCAAGCGATGATAATCCACATGCTCAAGCATCTGCTTGTATTTATCTAGTAACACCTGTAATGCCAAAGTTGATTTAGCGCTAACAGGCAAAAGATAGGCAGATTGTTTGTTGGTCGTATTAATGAGAGGTGGATCTGCTTTCTCTAGAATGATATGCACATTGGTTCCACTCAAACCAAATGCACTAACCCCCGCATAACATTTTCCCTGAGTAGACAATGGTATGTCGTATACTTGGGTCGGCACACAAACATTTAACTTAGACCAATTGATGTGTGGGTTGGGGTTATCGAAATGCAAATTTGGAGGAATAACTCCATTTTTTAATACCATCGCAGCCTTGATGACACTGGCAATACCTGATGCAGCCTCCAAATGACCAATATTCGATTTTAATGCACCTACAAACAAGCTATCCCTACGCTTCTTTCCATAAACAGCAGCAATCGCTCCAAGCTCAATGGGATCTCCCAACACGGTACCGGTTCCATGAGACTCAACATACCCGACATCTTCCGCTGCAATTTTCGCGTCCGCCAATGCGTTTCGTATAAGCGATTCTTGTGCCCGTCGACTGGGCGCAGTAAGCCCATTACTCCTACCATCGTGATTAATCGCACTACCTTTTATATTGGCGTAAACAGGCTTATCATAAGTTTTTGCTTCTGCTGACGACATAAGGATCACTGCTCCGCACCCCTCGCCTCTTACGTAACCATCAGCACTTGCATCAAACGTACTACATTTACCGCTGGGCGATAGCGCGCGCATTTGACTGCATGCAACAAAACCATGTGGAGAAAGCAATAAATTAACGCCTGCAACGATGGCGATTTCAGTCCGACCTGATTTAATGTCCTCACAAGCATTATGCAAAGCAACCAACGACGACGAACAGGCTGTATCCACCTGAAATACCGGGCCATTAACTCCCAGAAAATATGCAATCCGTCCCGCAGCGATACTTCTTGTTGTACCTAGGGCGCTATACGCATTAATATGTTCCATATTTCCGGAAGATAGGAGATAGCTAGCATAGTCATCCGATCCTAGTCCGACATAAACACCAACACACCGCTCCTTTAATTCCTGCAAAGATAGCCCAGCGTCTTCTAATGCCTGCCAAACTACTTCTAATAATATTCGCTGTTGCGGATCTATGTATTTTGCTTCGCGGGGTGAAATTTCGAAGAACTCGGCATCAAACATATCCACCTCATCAATCAATGAGGCATGCTTAGTGTACATTTTACCAGGAGTTGCCATCTCCTCATCATAGTACTTATCAACGTTAAGCCGTGAAGAAGGAATCTCCGCTACTGAATTGCCTCCATTCAGAATAAACTCCCAAAATTTCGACACGTCATCGCTCTCACCCGGAAAACGGCAGCCGACGCCAATGATACCGATACGCTCACTTTCTCGAGATGAAACCAACTTAGTTGGTTCCGTTATGCCCGTCATATTTTTGTCAGCCTGTTCCATTGCCTTATCCCTGCCCAATCTAATACTTTCACTCACTCAACAGCGCCAAGAGTTCTTCGTCGCTAATCTCGTCGCCCACTTCACCCTTTTCTTCTGTGTTTATCGACACAGAGTTTGACTGCTCACAAACTATTTTTACCAGCTCTGCAACAGTAGGCGCTTCCCAAGCAATTGTTGGATCTATTTCACATCCGGTGGCCTCTTCAAGGTCGTTTGCCATTTCTAAACACTTTACCGAATCCATCCCAAAGTCGGAGAATGAAGAACCGATTGAAATTTCAGAACGATCTTTTTCTAAAGTCTTTGAGAGCCAATCAATGACCCATTCATTTAAATTTGAAACTGTTAAATTAAAGCGCGAGTTTTCTGTAACTGCCCGCGACAATTCCATTTCATTTATTCCAGACATAGATCCCCCATGAGCGGATTTTTTAACTCGCCCAGTTTGATATATAAAAATCATGCTTTTAGCTAGCAGCCACTTTAGGCTAATAGCGTGAGATATAAATAAGGTGATTACTTACAATATGATT
>JBFKSL010000387.1:0-4656 GCA_041626995.1 Ketobacter sp.
GAGCTATTCGGCCAGTTTTAGGTATACGAAAGCGCGCTCAAGTTCTCCCTACTTAACAGCAACTTCCAGTATTGTTTTTTTCTGTTACTTTAGAACCTAATTTATTGAAACAAGCTTGCCTAGACTGTAACTCGCATGTACCGTATGGGCCAACTGAATAATAATAAACACATTTTTCAGCACTTTTTTAGAACTTAACAATTTAACAAAAAGAACGTATTTAGGGAGCCAATCATGCACTTCAGCGCACCTCGTATGCTGACCAGGTTTTTGGTCGCGGCTTTTACTGCAGTAGGGATCGTGATTCTAAGTGGTTGTTCATCTGCTATTTATAAAGTAACAGGGGATACCATGACTAACATTGGTGAGGACGTAATGGTTCCTTACCTGCTTTCCACCTCAGATTCAAAAATTGCCTGCGCATCAGGCGAAGCTTTAACACCTCTTCTACTCTCATTCTCAACCGTTACCACGCCGCCAGATCAACTTGAAGTGTTGATGGGCTTGGTGGGCGCTACTTGTGCATCACAGCGAGCCTTCCAGGCAGAATTGGAATATATCCGCTTTTCTAAAGAAAGACGCATCTCTCAAGCTAAAGATGCGCGCATCCAATCCAAGCGTTGGCATGCAGTAGCGGCTGCACGTTATTACGCCAGCTATAAAGCACTGGTACGCGCCTTGGGTGAGCCAGGCGAAGAATGCCCACTATTTGATAACGACTTTGAACAGCTGGTATGGATGATCGGTTCCGTTGCCGGTTTGCAAGCTGCGTTGGCAGATGTAGCCTCTAATATGGCCGTAGGCGTACCGTTCAACGTAGCACCAAAAACGGAACGCGGCATGGCTTGCCTGGATGACCCCAAACACAACCAAAAATGGTGGGGTGTACCTAAAGCAATTCGTGCTGCCCTGTGGACTATTGTTCCCGGTGTAACCCCCAAAGGCATGGACCCATGGGATGAGCTGGCCAAAGCCCGCAGAATTGGTATGAACGAAGGCGTTCGCCTCCCCTCTGCACTGGATGCGCTTGTGTCTCACAACGACAGCAACACCACCCGGGTTCGAAAAATTATCCGCGAACATGCGAACTCTATTAACTCAACTGCGTCTAATCGAGAGTACCGTATTCTGGACGTAATGGCAGCGGATCTTCTATTAGAGCTATCAGATCGACTATGGACAGAAGCAACTGGAGTACGTACTCCAATAGGAGGATATGGAACATTCTGGGACGACAAGAAAGAACAGCCTAAGCTGGATCAAAATCTTTTAAATGAGCTGTTATAATCGCAGCCTGTAACATCGCCAATGTGTCGACTACACAACTTGATCTGGCCTAGGCTAGATCAAGTCGGCGGACAAAAAAATCCATAACAGAGTGGATAACACTATGAAAACTCTTTTGAAAACTTTAATCAGCCCAATCGCAGCCGGTGCTTTCGCACTGAGCTCCACTGCCTTTGCCGAAGGTGAGAAACTGTCCCTTTGCGTATGGGATATCGTTGGTAAATCCGGCCCAGTAGCCAGCCAGATGGAAGACTATCGACTGGAAGCCATCAAATGGGGTGTTGACCTGGAAATGAAGGTTTACACCGATGAAAAAATTGCTTCAGAAGACCTGAAAGCTGGCCACTGTGACGCAGCAGGCATCACCGGTTTACGAGCCCGTGAGTTCAACACCTTTACCGGCACCCTAGACTCCATTGGCGCTGTCCCCACTGATGAACACATGAAAGTGGTACTGCAATACCTTTCTGACCCTAAGTTGGCTAAGTTAATGCGTTCTGGCGAATATGAAATTGCCGGTATTGCACCAGCCGGTGCCGCTTACCTGTTCACCAACGACCGCACTATCGATACTGTTGCCGAAATGGCGGGCAAGAAAGTGGCAGCACTGGATTTCGATAAAGCTCAGGCCATTATGATTGAGTCTGTTGGTGCGTCACCCGTTTCTGCCTCCATCACCAACTTTGGTTCTTTGTTTAACAACGGAACCGTCGATATTATTGGTGCCCCAGCAGTTGCCTATGACGCTTTGGAATTATACAAAGGCCTGGGTGAAAACGGCGCAGTGGTTAACTTCGCCATCCTTCAGCTTACCGCTCAAGTGGTGATTCGCCATGATCGATTCCCAGAAGGTTTTGGTCAAAAATCCAGAGAATTTGTTTGGAGCCAGTATGACCGCGCAATGACCGTTGTGAATGCTGCCACCAAGAGCATTAAACCCAGCTACTGGATGGATCTGCCTGAGAAAGACAAAGAAGGCTACATGGAAATGTTCCGTCAATCTCGCCTAACCATGCGCGAGCAAAACTTATACGACGGTAAAATGCTGTCTTTTCTAAGCAAAGTACGCTGCCAAATGGATCAAAGCTTAGCCGAGTGCACAGCAGCCGACAGAGAATAGACCTTATAAATAATGCTGTAATAATGACAAAAAGCGGGCTCATCTCTATGCTGAGCCCGCTTTTTTATGCCCAATGTAAACAGATAGTAACTTTTTGGGTACTTATAACTGCATTGAGAATAAAATCGAATAAAAATGTCCGTGATGGCTAGCACAGCTTGGCAAGCACTCTTATAATCGTGGCCTTTATTTTTGATGACTTTTCATCTTTGTTTGTCTGGTGTTATCGGCGCTGAGGGATAGGGTTGATCCACAACCTATTTGCCTAACACCAATAACGACTACAACAATTTGAATCACAACAATTAGATGTGGTGGGCAATGAATTTAAACCTGTTAGGTAGGAATCCCCGCGAGTGGACTTCCTCATTACCAATATTTGTGCTCCTGTTTGGGGTGATTTTTTTAAGCGTAGCCGAAAACATTAATTCCCAGATAAACAAACTGGGTAATCACCTCTGGCCCGACTACCACATTCTTCGACTGGACGTTCCTGTCCCATCCTGCGATCCAAATCTTGATATTGATTCTGAAGTTAAAGCCGTTGTAGCCAACAAAAAGAAGGAAGCCACCAATGACCCCTTTGGCGGAATGTTTGGTAACGATGAAATTGATGCCGACGCTATTCGGGAGTCCTTAAACAAGCAGGTAGAGCTGTGCCGTGCCAAGCACGACGCTGCCCAGAAAATCATCGAGCAAAGAACAGACAACGTTGAACGCTTCGTTGCTGTGGATTTCACCTTCTCCCAACTATCCGCTTTTAAGCGTGAAAACCAACAAATTATCCTGGCCTTGGTGCTATTTATCTGCGCCATCACCACCAGTCTGACTCACCATCATATCGGCCTGCGCCCCATGCAATCCGTGTTGGATTTCCGAGTGAGTATTGCGGCTCAATTGATTGCCAATGTGTCACTCACCTATTCCGCCTATGCCTACCTGTCTAATGGATGGGCATCTGGAACCCTGATCCAAAACGAACACATACGCTGGTGTTATTTACTCGGTTTTGGAACGCTTTCCGTTATCTCATTGGTACAACTGTTCTTTATTCCAAAGCGCGCCCTGCCTGGTGGATCACCGTTAAAAGCCCTGCTGTCCATTCCCCTGTATTCCTTTATGGCCATGAGTGCAGCTCGTTTCTATATCCTCGAAGCGGATAACCCCCAAGGCATGGTGCTATTCATCGATAAAATTATGGACACCGCCTCTATGTTCTTACAGGTTGGCCTGTACATTTGGGTGGGTATGTTGCTCAAGCAAACTTTCTTGGGCGAGTATGTTTTCCGCATCTTTAAGCCCTGGAAATTACCACCAGAACTGTTGGCATTCGTGGCCGTTGTGGTTATGGCTGTGCCTACCGCTTACACCGGAGCGTCAGGAATCATCATCATAGCCATGGGCGCAGTGGTTTACACAGAACTGCGTCGAGTAGGCGCCCGTCGTCAACTGGCCCTGGCAGCGACCGCCATGAGTGGTAGCTTGGGTGTGGTTCTACGCCCCTGTCTATTAGTGCTATTGATTGCGGTACTGAACAAAGAAGTGACCACCGACATGATGTATGGCTGGGGTGTGAAAGTATTTCTGCTCACTTCTGGCTTGTTCTTCTTAATATCCCTGGTGGCAAAACAGGGCAGCATGAAGATAGCACCAGTATCGGAAGCGCTATCACCCAGTTTGGCGGCGTTTAAACCTCTCCTGCCCTATATCTTCATTTTTATAATTACTGCCATGCTCTATGCGGTACTACTGGATGCTCATTTGGATGAGCACACTGCTCCCATAATTCTGCCGGTGATTATATTGGCGCTGTTGGTGTTCGAGCGCATTTTTTCGAAAAGCTCCCATCAGGTTACCGATGACATGGCTGACGAACGAGCGCCTAAATTTGAAGGTGCTATCCGCCAAGCTACCACCGACACCACTGTTCATATCGGTGCGCTACTGATGCTAATGTCCCTTGGCTTGGCTACTGGTGGTGTTATTGAAGATTCCGGCATTTTCGATGAGGTTACCCAACGCAGTGACTTCTTTACCAGTCAATGGGCTGCTATGGGTGCATTGGTAGTCGTGCTGGTGCTGATCGGCATGGTGATGGACCCCTTCGGTGCCATCATCCTGGTGTCGGGAACCATTGCACAAGCGGCTTATAAGCAAGGCATTGATCCACTGCACTTCTGGATGATTACTCTGGTGGCATTCGAATTAGGTTACCTGTCACCTCCGGTTGCGGTGAACCATCTGCTAAC
>JBFKSL010000388.1:0-4634 GCA_041626995.1 Ketobacter sp.
AACACTCCCGTTACAGATTGTTAAATATGTTAACATATCAGTGTTTTGAGACCGGTTTGGCCCCAGGTATGTCAGGGGCACATGGTTTTTGTGGGTTTGGCCAAATAGTATTAGGTAACGGATTGTAACAGATGGTCAAAAAACAGGCAGGAGGTTTGGGGTGTGCGGTGACAGGTTTCCGTCGTTATCGGGCAGCAGGCTTTTTACGGGGAATGCCAAGACGTTGACGCCTTTCCCATAAACATTTGCGGCTGATACCCAGTTTTTGTGCCAATTCGGTTTCAGTCATTTGCTCTTGATGCTCAAGCACAAAGCGCTGGAAGTAGTCTTCCAGGGAGAGATCCTCGGTGGGGTCTGCTACTTCTTCGTGATCCCGCAGGTGGCTTTTGGGTAGCGGGGTATCTTCGTCAAGCTGGTATTCGGGTTCGGAGTGTAAGTCCAGTGCCAACAGGTCTGGGGCAATGATATCGCCATCACAGAGAATCACTGCGCGCTCAATGGCGTTTTCCAGTTCGCGAACGTTTCCTGGCCAGTGGTACTGGTTGACCGCTTTCAGGGCTTCCACAGAAAAGTGCATCTCGTGCTTAGCCATGCGGCGGGTGGTGCGGTTGAGCATTTCGGTGGCCAGTTTCTCCACGTCTTTGCCGCGCTCCCGTAATGGAGGTAGTTTCAGTTCCACTACGTGTAATCGGTAGTATAAGTCTTCCCGAAAGCGGCCTTCTTTAGCCAGGATTTTCAGGTTGCGGTGAGTTGCGGCAACGAGTCGTACATCCACGGTTTTGGATTGCACGGAGCCTACTCGGCGAACTTCTTTTTCTTGCAGAAGCCGCAATAGGCGAGCTTGTGCTTCCAGGGGCAGTTCACCTATTTCGTCGAGAAACAGGGTTCCACCATCGGCGGCTTCGACCAAGCCTTTGCGGTTGGCGTTAGCGCCGGTGAAGGCACCTTTCTCATGGCCGAACAGCTCTGATTCAATCAGAGTTTCTGGAATGGCAGCGCAGTTTACGGAAATCAGTGGGCCGTTTTTACGTAAGCTCTGGTCGTGTACCGCCCGGGCCACCAGTTCTTTACCTGTGCCGGATTCTCCCAGTACTAATACGGTGGAATCCGTTGGTGCTACTTTTTGAATGTTCTTAAATAGAACCTGCATGGACTCACATTCGCCAATCATGCCGCTCAAGGGCATATCGCGATTGAGTTGCGATTTTAGAGCTTGGTTCTCATGCTCCAGCGCTTTTTCCTTCAGGATGCGTTCCACTGACATCAGTAATTCGTCATGGTCGAAGGGTTTGGCAATGTAATCCACAGCGCCCATTTTCATGGACTCCACAGCAGATTTTAGGCTGGCATAACTTGTCATCACCAGCACCGGGACTTGTTCTGCATGTTGGATGATGTCGGTGCCAGGTGCACCAGGCAAACGCAGGTCGGTAATAATCAAGTCGAATTCGGTGAGCTTAAATTCTTCGATGGCATCCTGCACAGAACCGGCTTCGCTAACCTGATAGGCGCTGCGCTCCAACAGGCGACGTAAGGCATTGCGAATCACGGCCTCGTCTTCAACGATCAGGATGTGGCTCATGCTTTTCCTCTTGATTAAGTTCGCTCACTCCGTCTTCCGGTGCAATCGAGTGATAGCGGGGAAGAGTTATGGTAACACGGGTTCCGCCTTTTTCGGAATCCAATGGACTCAGGATATTTATGTGACCATAGTGCTCTTCGATTATGCTGTATACCAGCGACATGCCAAGCCCAGTGCCTTTCCCCGGGTCTTTGGTGGTCACGAAAGGTTCGTAAATTCTCTTTAGTACTTCGGTGGGGATGCCGCTTCCAGTATCTTCCACTTCCACAACGATAGTGTGTTCCTTTTGGTGGCTGGATACGTTGACCTGACCACCACTCTCCATTGCATCGCGAGAGTTGCTTAGTAGATTGATGAACACTTGGGTTAACCGCTGTGGATCGCCTTTCACACAGTGATTGCTGTCGGTGTTATTAATGAACGCTACCTGGGTGGTTTCTTTATTCAGGTTTAACAGGTCGATGGCTTCCTGAACGCATGCGTGGATATGCACAGGTTCCATGGCTACTTCAGTGGTGCCACTGTGACTGAAGCTTACCAGAGATTGCACAATACGTGAGATGCGTTTGGTTTGATCCAGAATTTGGTCGGCGGTATCCAGAATCGGTTTTTCTTCACTGTCGAAGCGAAGGTTCTGCGCCAGGCAGGCAATGCCGGTAATGGGGTTGCCAATCTCATGGGCTACGCCGGCAGCCAGGCGCCCGACGGATGCCAGGCGTTCGTTGTGGGCCACATGATGTTCAAGCATGCGAATTTCCGTGGTGTCTTCTACTACCACTACCTGGCCGCCACTGTTGGTTTTGATTTTGCCCATGCCGATGGCGGCTTTGTGCAGGCTTATCCAGCGTTGTACGCCATCCAGTTCAAGTTCGGTTTGTTGGTTGCGGGATTGGTCTTTTATGAAGTGGCTGAATAAGTCATTCCAGGGCTCGGGCAAGTGGCTCAGTTGTGATCCTAATATTTGATCAGCTGAAACCTGGGTAATGGTTTCCAGTGCACTGTTCCAGCCAAGTACTTCGCCATCACCTCCCAAGGAGCAAACGCCTACGGGAAGATCCTGTAATGTTTGACGATGGAAGCGGCGCAGGCTATCGAGTTCGGCGGCCAGACCGGTGAGTTTGTCGTGATATTCTTCTAGACGACTTTCGATAAAGTGAATGTCTTGGGAGTCGCCATCGTTGTTTTGAATTACATAGGGCAATGATGTGGCCATGATTTCGTGGGCAACGGCAGGGCCAAGCAGGCCGGACAAGTTGCTTTCAAGCTGGTCCCGTAAGCGGCGTAATGCGTAGGGGCGGGTTTCATCGGCGCTCATGGCTAAATCGTTCAATGCCAGCTCCACTTCCCGTCGTGCTGTGCTGGCGCCCAATGGCTTTGATAAGCGACCAATAAACTCGCGCGCACTGCTAATGGAAAGTTCCCAACGTTGCGGACGACGTAGGTTGTCTACATTGCAGGTTTCTGCTGCCTGAATTTCTGCCGGGCTGGCTTCCGTTAATAGAGAAACCAGTGCAAAGACAGTGGAGTTGATGAACACAGCAAAGGTGGCCACCATGTAGCTGTTGGCTGGGGTGGGGAAGATGTCGTTAATCAGCAGCGGTGCAGCAATGTGGACCTGTACACCCAGTAATACCGGTAGTAGCAAGCCGAATAACCAAATACTAATACCTGCCGCCAAGCCTGCGAGAAAGCCATCGCGGTTGGCTTTGGGCCACAATAAAACGCCAAAGATGCCAGGCACAAACTGCATGGTGGCCACAAAGGCTAGAAAGCCCAATTCCGATAAGGTGTGGCGACTTTCCATTAAAAGATAAAAGCCATAGCTCACTAAAATAATGGCGGCGATCAGTATGCGCCGCATCCACAGCAGCCAGGAATATAGATTGCGGCGGCGATAAAAAGGCGCTAGTGGTAATACCACGTGATTCAAAAACATGGCAGAAAGAGAAAGGGTGCAAACGATAATGAGTCCACTGGCGGCGGACAGCCCAGCGGCAAACGCCAGGATAACCAACCACTGAGAATCCAAAACCTTGGGTACCAAGATGGTGAAATATTCTGGGTTGCCCAAAATATTCAGTTTGGCGGCGGCCCAGACAATGATCAGTACGGGTAATGCCATAAAGAACATATACAGGGGCAATCCCCAGCTGGCACTCATCAGTGCGCGGGGGTTTAGGTTTTCTGTAAAGGCCATGTGGTACATGTGCGGCATGGCGATGGAGGCAACGAAGAAAGCCGCAACCATGGCGCGCCAGGGGCCTTCTTCTAATGGCTGATAAAGAGAAACAAGTTGTTCTGGGTGTGATTCCAGCCACTCATTTAAACCCATGGGGCCGTCAAAAACTGAGAATAGAAGTACCACACCAATAACCGTAAGGGCGATTACTTTAATAAGCGATTCGAACGCAATAGCCACCACTAAGCCTTCGTGTTTCTCCCGGCTGCTAATATGACGAGCGCCAAACAAAATGGCGAACAGAATAATGATCAGAACAAAGGTGAAAGCAAGAATATCCGGAGAAGTATCCTGATCTAGCAAATGAATGGCTTCGGCCACCGCCTGAATCTGCATGGCTAATAATGGCAAGATGCCAATCAGCATGGTAAAGGTCACTACCGTGCCAACAACGGGGCTGCGAAAGCGAAATGAAAGCAGATCAGCCAGGGAGCCTAATTGGTAGGTTTGGCAAAGGCGTCGAATGGGGGCCAGTATGATGGGCGCGAGCATAAATGCGCCAGAGATCCCCAAGTAATAAGCCAGGAAGTTATAACCGAAATCATGGGCAAACCCCACCGCGCCAAAGATGGCCCAAGCGCTGGCAAATACACCCAATGACAGCACATAGGTAATTGGATGGCGAACCAGGCCCACGGGCACGTAGCCCCTATCAGTTAGATAAGCCACCAAAAAGAAGAACAGCAGGTAGCCGAAGCCGATGCCGAAAATTTCTATTAAACTAAAGTCCATCCAGATCCCGGCTCCGAGCAATCCAGAAGGTCACGCCGATCAGTAGGCCCCACACAATAAACGGGCGCCACCAGGCAGTGC
>JBFKSL010000389.1:0-4628 GCA_041626995.1 Ketobacter sp.
ACTCTCCCCTGCGTCGCCTGCCCGACTTTATTCAACTGGGCCGATTGGATCGCCCCATTGGCATTTACCTACTACTTTGGCCCACCCTTTGGGCTTTGTGGATTGCAGCGGAAGGCAGCCCCAGCTTTAAACTGATCTTTATCTTTATTGCAGGAGTTGTGCTCACCCGCACCGGCGGCTGCATTATTAACGACTATGCGGATCGAGACTTTGATGGTCATGTATCCCGCACTGCAAACCGCCCCCTTGCCACCGGAAGAGTAAGCAGTAAGGAAGCACTCGCTCTCGCCGCAGTTATCGGCCTGCTAGCGTTTTGCCTGGTGTTGTTTGTGAATCGCTTTACCATCTATTTATCCGTAGGGGGCCTGTTACTGGCTTGTACCTACCCCTTTATGAAACGCTATACCTACATGCCGCAAGTAGTGCTGGGCGCTGCCTTTGCCTGGGCCGTTCCCATGGCCTTTGCGGCAGTGGGCGAATCCGTACCGGAGCACGCCTGGTTGATCTACATCGCCACCGTACTGTGGACCATGGCCTACGACACCCTTTATGCCATGGTCGACAGGGAAGACGACATCAAAGCCGGTATCAAATCCACCGCCATCCTGTTCGGCGAGCTGGATCTGATTATGATCGCCGTGCTTTACGCCAGCGCCCTTACCTCCCTTTGGCTTCTAGGCAATCGACTGGAGTTCAGTTTGTGGTACTACGCTGGCTTGGGCGGCGCCTTTCTATTATGGGCCTGGCAGCTGTGGCAATGCCGTAACCGCGATACCGGGGCCTGCTTCAAAGCCTTCCTCCACAACCATTGGGTGGGCGCTGCGGTTTTTGCGGGTATCTTCCTGCACTATTCTGCGGGCTAACCGTATTTGGATAGAAAAGCACCGCGCTGTCCCACAACCGTCATTTTCTTGTAACATTTACACCATTAAATAACGGCAAATGAGTTGATAATAGGGCACATAACACCATGGCCGATGTAAGAATCCTGATCGTTGACGACGAAGAAGCTATCCGCGAAATGATCTCGGTTGCCCTGGAGCTGAGCGGATTTCAATGGATGGAAGCGGAGAACAGCCAAGAGGCTCACAGCCGCATCGTAGATGAAAGGCCCGACCTGATCCTGCTGGACTGGATGCTACCCGGCGTTAACGGCATTGAACTGGCCCGGCGCTTAAAGCGGGACGAAAACACCGCCGAAATACCCATCATCATGCTCACCGCAAAAAGCGAAGAAGACAATAAAATTCAAGGACTTGATGCTGGTGCCGATGATTACATCACCAAACCCTTTTCCACTCGCGAGCTAATCTCCCGCATTAACGCCGTTCTGCGTCGTACCAAGGGTGAGCGAGATAAGGCCATTTTAGTGGAAGGTCTGGCGCTAGACCCCATCAGCCACCGCATCACCGCCAACGACAGCCCGGTAGAAATGGGCCCCACTGAATACCGGCTGCTAGAATTCTTTATGACTCACCAGGATCGCGCCTACTCCCGCGCACAACTGCTGGATCAGGTATGGGGTGGCAACGTCTATGTGGAAGACCGCACTGTGGATGTTCATATCCGTCGCTTACGCAAAGCATTGGCGCCACACAAATACGATCATCTGGTGCAGACTGTACGCGGCACCGGATACCGATTTTCCACCAAATTCTAGAAAAGGACTTCCCTCCACTATTCAGCCCAAAACTACCGCAACAAAACGGTCACGAATTTGTTGCTACATCTCAATAGTTTAACGCTAGAATAAGATACTAAGCTGGCAACAGGATCAATCGAGAGCCATACGTGTTTAGAGAATGGAACATTGAGTTCAACCAGTTTCTAATACTGGTGGCCATGGGTGCCATAGGGGGCTGGATGCTGGGCTACCCAGGCGTTGGCATCTCGCTGGTGTGTGTGCCCTATTCCTTCTGGATGCTGTTCCGAGTACGGGAACTGGTAAAATGGCTACGCTCCGACTCCGACGAAGACCCACCGGAACGTGGCGGAATGTGGGGCTCCCTGTTCGATAATCTCTACCAACAGCAAAAACAACATCGCCAACAGGTTCATAACCTTTACAACATTATCGTACGCGCCCAGCAATCTACAAATGCCATCAAGGACGGCGTTGTAGTGGTGGACAAATACGGTAACTTGGAATGGTGGAACGAAGCCTGTGGCCGCTTTCTGGAATTTCGCCAACCGGCTGATCAAGGCCGCCCGCTTACCAATCTACTGCGCGACCCTCGTTTTATCCGTTACTTTGATGCGGGTAACTACGATAAAACATTGGAAATCCCTTCCACTTTTAACCCCAATCAGATTCTGCAATTTCAGGTAACCACCTTTGGTGATGGCGATCGCTTGATGGTAGTACGGGATGTATCGCGCCTGCATCACCTGGAACAGATGCGTAAAGATTTTGTAGCCAACGTTTCCCACGAATTGCGCACACCACTTACGGTTATTAAAGGTTATCTGGAAACGTTTTTGGACATCGCCAGCACCACCAATCCGCAGTTTGAGCGCGGTTTAAAACAAATGCACAACCAAACCCAACGCATGGAACTGCTGATTAATGATTTATTAATGCTGTCACGTTTGGAAACCGAGCACTCCAGCCAACCATTAAAACCCGTGTCAGCCGCCAAACTAATCAAGCAGGTGTATAACGACGCATTGGCACTCAATGATGAGAAACAGCACAGCATTAACCTGGAACTGGACAACGAACTGGATATTTACGGCAACGAAAACGAACTGCGCAGCGCCTTCTCAAATCTATTAATGAACGCGGTAAAATACACACCAAAACAAGGCAACATTACCGTCCGCTGGTATCAAGATGATCAGTTTGCCTATATGGAAGTGGAAGACGACGGCATCGGCATTGACCCCAAACACATTCCACGCTTAACCGAACGTTTTTATCGCGCCGATGAGAGCCGCCACGCTAAAACCGGTGGCACAGGGCTAGGCTTAGCCATTGTAAAACACGTGTTAATTCACCATAACGGGCATCTGGATATTTCCAGCAACCTGGGTGAAGGCAGCTCGTTTTGCTGCCGCTTCCCCCGCAAGATGATTGTCAGCAACCAAAAACAATCGGTAGCTTAATACACTTTAGTCTCGAAAATTTTCATACTGCAACGGCATTTCAAAGCCCGCGTCTTTTAGCATGGCAATCACGGCCTGCAAATCATCACGTTTTTTGCCCGTTACCCGCACTTTATCGCCCTGAATGGAAGCCTGCACTTTCATCTTTTTCTCTTTAATCATTTTGACTAATTTTTTGGCTTGATCCGAATCCAACCCCTGACGCAAAGTCACCTTCTGGCGTGCTTCACTCAAATTGATTTCAGGGTCTGCCAAATCAATACAGGCAATATCTACATTACGCTTGATCAGTTTGTCTTCCAAAATATCCAACAACTGCCTGAGTTGAAAATCCGCTTCACCAACCAAAGTAATGACGTTTTTATCCTGATCGAAACTGCATTTGGTACCTTTAAAATCAAAGCGGTTGGTTACTTCACGCTTAGCCTGATCCACCGCGTTATCCACCTCGTGCATATTCAATTCAGAAACAATATCGAAAGATGGCATAGTTTTTCCCCATAGTGTGTTTTGGCTCATAGTATCGAAATGCGGCTTGGCTGTGTAGAGCGCCAGGGGAAGCTATAATAATTAAATACCTGTTACGGAATGACCTGTTATGAAGCTGTTTGTCAAATTGATGATCTTTCTTGTTTTGTTTGCCTTTGTTGGCCCTTATTTGATCATGGGGCCTGAAGGTAAGATGAAGGTGGATCAGATCATGGATATGCTGTGGGATAAAATAGATTTTTCCATGCCTTCTACAGATGACCTCACCCCCAATGTGTTAACCGAAAGCACAGAGCCCATGCTGCAATGGAGCAAAGATAAGGTCACGCAAATCCCCACCAGGCTCAGCAAAGAGCAACTCGCCGTGTTGGATATTCAGGCCCAGGAAAACATCTACTACCGCTGGCAGGATAATGATGGCGTATGGCAATTCAGCAGTTTGCCTAACCGTAATACCGTCAACCAAGTGGTGCGCACTGATCCTAATGCCAACTTGCTTCAGGGCATGAGTGAAGAGGAAGTGGATATTGCCCTGGGACGGTTTGAGCCAAGCAATGAAAACAGCATCACCAAAGAAAACCCCATGGCCAATGGCGAAGGCTTGGAAAGCGAATTACCCATTCCCACCACGGTGCCCATGGCAGAAATTCCCAAGTTGATTGATCAGGCAAAGGATGTACAGCGAATTATGGATGAGCGAATGAAGAATATGGACAAAATGTTGGGGAGGGATAATTAAATCCCATCCCCGTTTACCAAATCTTCTTCCTCTAACACGGCATTGATGGGCATATGACGAATGTCTTTGCCCTTCACCAGATAAATAACCTGCTCGGCAATATTACGGGCGTGATCACCAATACGCTCCAACGCACGCAAGCTCCACAGCACATTTAAGCAACGCTTAATGTAGCGAGGATCTTCCATCATGAAGGTCACCATTAAGCGCATGGCGGATTCGTATTCTACGTCGACGGATTTATCTTCCCGCACCACACTGAGTGCTTGCTCCACATCAAAGCGGGCAAAGGCAT
>JBFKSL010000390.1:0-4623 GCA_041626995.1 Ketobacter sp.
AACGTTCGGCGGCAACCCACAATGCCAAACTCGAAGCGATCTTCATAACTAATGATAGTGATATTCAAAGCCATATGATTGGTTATGGCGGATACTGGATAATGCCGCTCCTGCTTGGCCCCATTCCAATATAGGGTTTTAGATGAGCCCGGCACATTGGAGATCACTACATTAAATGCCAGCCATTTAGGCATCCAACCCGTTAACAAGGGTAGAAAAGAAGGCGTCAGCAAAGCGGCAGTATAGTTAGTCGCTTGCTCTTTGGTCATGCGCTTGAAGCGATCTTTGGATTCGTTCATGGAATCCTTGGTGATGGCCAACCGCTCCATAGGGTCTTCTTTGTGAGTTGCAAGGTTTGCCAATATCATGGCTACCTCATTTCCGCCAAAACTTTCTTCTTTACGCAGCGACACTGGCACCATGGAAATCAAAGGCTGCTCGGGCAAGCTATCCAATGACTGCAAATAACGCCGCAAGGCTGTACCACACATGGCCAAAATAATGTCATTAGTGGTGGACTGGGTGCGCACCGCAATCTCTTTCAGCCGAGCGCGCTTATAAGATTCGGCGGCAAAACGCCTAGAGCCGGTAATGGGTTGATTCAAGCGCGACTGTGGCGCTTTAAATACATTGGCGGTTTCTGGATTTTTACGGGCCGCTTTCAGCGTTTCCATCAACATAGAAATCACCGGGCGAATCGTTCCCAGCTGCGTACCTAGAAGAGAGGCTGCTCCACGGAAGCTGGACAGTATATTCCGTTGCTGCTGCCCTTCTTTGACATGCTTAGGCAACTGCGTTTGCCACATGGGAGGCATATCCATCTGACCTGGATCTGGACTCAAGCAGTGCATAGATAAATACATAGCAGACACACCATCCATCAAGGCATGGTGTATTTTGGTGTAAAGAGCGAAGTGTTTTCCCTTCACCCCTTCAATCAGATAGGTTTCCCATAAAGGGCGACTGCGATCCAGCAGATTACTATGCTCGCAGGAAACAAAGGTAAACAGCTCTTTGATATCCCCCGGCTTGGGCAAAGCCACATGACGAAAGTGGTGATTAATGTCGAAGCTATCATCATGATCCCAGCAATTTCCCAAACGGCGCTCTACGATATGCTGATCAAAAGGCACTACAGGCTTTGTACATGCGCGCATTTGCTCAGCAATCTCTTGAATATGCCCCGGCTTGGCATCAGGAGGCAAAGAAAAAATCTGCAAACCAGCCACATGTAACGGTTGCTGTCGATGCTCAAGCCAAAGAAACAGATCATCCGTTAACGAAATTCTTTCCATAAACTAACCTCATTTACATTCCCAAATAAAAACCGAAGCCTAAAAACACTTGTTTAACTTTAACGGCTAATGAATTCGAATTAACCGCCATGGATCAATAATCACAATGTTTTTTATGGCTGTTCCTCACGATTGATGAACATCTGAACATGAACAATTATTCGGTTTAATAGCCGTGATTCCTAACAAAGCTCGGTGAAATTTTAAGTAGATTAGGGGAGCAACTTATACATCTAGAAAGCCATTTGGATTAAGAGTCCTATTTGCCCCCGCATTTGGCCAATTTGAACCTATATCGCCTGTTTCTTGTTACTGAATCCCCACACAGGATGACCAGAAGATACATTTTTTCAGTTAAAATAGGGACGTTATCATCCATATACTAAAGAAAAAGAAAGAATAAATAACCATGGATAGAGACACCCCAATTATCTTATCAGACTACGTGTCTGCTTATTTAGAGTTACCAGAGCAGCTGGGTTTATCGCGCCAGGAATTAAGCAAACTATCTGGTGTGGATTTGGCCGAACTGGCTAACAACCCAAGGCCGTTTACGATTAACGAAATTATTCGCATGATCGATGTTTCATTGCGGGAACTGAACATGCCCTATGGCGGCTTGGCTGTTGGCCAGCAAATGCGATTAACCTGCCATGGCATGGCCGGCGTATCCGCCATGGCACAACCCACCTATGCAGAATGCTTAAGAGCCGCCTGTCGTTTATGTGAACAGGCTTTTCCACCGTTCTCCATGGAATATTTCGAAACGGATTCGACCGTGGGCATTAGAATTGTGGAATGTATTTCCCTGGCACCCTGCTCGCATTTCTTTGCCGAATCCTTAACGGTGAATTTTAAGAACATTTTGCAATTTTTGCTCGGAAAAGAATACAATCCCAAATACATTGCATTCCCATATGCTCCACCAGCCTATGAAAATATCTACTACCGGTATTTCGATTGCAAAATAAAGTTCAATGCATCCCATGTGGAATTTGTTGTTCCTCAGTCGCTAGCAAAAAAAGAACTATTACTTGCCAACAAAGGAATCGCCCGCATGGCAGAACAAGATTTTTTAAAATCGGTGCCTCCTATTAACTTGAATTACTTGCCTAAAAAATTACGCATGGTGTTGATTCAATCTATTGGAGCCTTCCCATCCCTGGAGACTGCTGCCCGCAAACTGGGTATGAGTGGCCGCACTTTACGTCGCCAGCTCAGCAGCTTGGGCACCAACTATCAAAATGAGCTGGATCTTTTGCGCCAGGAATTCGCCATCAACTACCTGACCAAAACAGACAAGTGCATTACGGAAATTGCCTTGATGCTTGGTTTTTGTGATTCGTCTGCTTTTAGCAAAGCATTTAAGAAATGGACGGGGAAATCGCCACGAGAATTTAAGAAAAACTTCTCCCAGCAAGATTTTCGCAGTTTCCCTGAAATAAGTATGATAGAAGGACGGCAGGCTGAATTCTAACAGCCTGCTTTGTTTTCAGCAGCTAGCGGAAGCTGCGCATGGCCAACTCAGAAAACTCTGATGCCTTGAGGCCATTATTCATGGTTAGTTTAACGGATACCATCTTGGTGCTTTTGCCAGTTTGATGGTTTGACATCACTACCATTTCTGGATTCCAGTATTTTTCTTCAACCAACTGATAATTAGACGTTTCCATGGTTTTGAGTAAAGCATTTTCTTTATCAAAGAAGTCCGCTTTCATTGGTCTAAAATGCGTTGTATCAATCCACAGCTGGGTTTTGGAATAGCTGGACTCATCAGGCTTTCTCGGAAAACGATCAACCACGTAGCAGCTCAGCTTTCCGCAAGGCGCTTCTTTGACCAGCTTGAAGTCATAATCTTCCGTTTTTTGATCGGATAAGTCTTCAAAGGTAAATTCACTGCCACGGAACGAGGAGCTTCTGTTAGAACTGGTAATGCGTTTCACTCGGCGGGTGGAAGGCAAGTAAAGGTATTGCTTACCTTCACCGGATTTTTTGGATTCCGTAAGCAAAGAAATGCCCTTTTCCCGTTTCGGTGCAGTGAAAATGGACATGCTATACGACTTGCCATTCTTGTCAGTCATGGCTTTCATTAGCATTTCACGTTCGCTTTCGTCACCGGATTCGTCCACCAGAATCATTTTTACCTGGTGAGTCATATCCTCAAAACCTTGGCCATTTTGTTTGGCGCGTTCAATGATTTTCAGCCCAGTAAGTGTTTCGGCCATTGCCGTGGCGGATAAAAAGCAAAAAAGTAAAGACAGGGTACGTAACATAATTCCCTCTAGAAGTGATAATAAAGATCTACCTGAATGTAGCCATCCCTTTCGATCAGGTTCATTTTTTGTGTGTTGTCTGAAATCCGTAGCAGATCAAATAAGGTTTGTGCAGTGTCAGCGTTATTAAGCCCAGTTAAAACATTAGGATCACCTTGAATTATATTCAACTGCTCCACCATTATGTCATATTGTTTTTTGCTAATGGTAGTGCCAGCAAATACCGATAGCACATCATCGATGATTTCCTGTGGCACGGGGTAATCCGCAGGGTCAACAGCCAATAACTCATTAAACGGCGCCCCTTCGGCAATATAATCATTAGGGTCTAAACGTGGCTCGTTGGCGTAGAAGTACTGGCCTGTGACATTCAGTGTCCAGCTCTCACCAAAAGTGTTGGTCCAGAACAGGTAGCCAAAGGCTTCATCGTATTCATAGTCAGCCACCACACCTAAGATCAAATTGCTATCACGAGCGTCGTTAAACGCTAACCGAGCCGCCACACCAATATCATGGTCAAACAGAGTGCCATAAATTTGCTCACGACTATCCCAGATGGCTTCCGCATACCAGGTTAGATCCATATCAGACTCAAAAATTCCACCCTGGGTGTATTCAAAGCCTCCAGCCACCGATTCAAACTGTTCGAGAGCACCGGTTTGATAGGTAGCCTCCCCTTTTAGCAATACATCGCCCCAGGCGTAGATAAAATCCACAGAGGTTTGGTTTACTTTTTCATATACGGGCAGCAAATAAGGATTGGCAAAATCGTAATTGAACACAAAATAGGGTTCACGGGTTACGCCATAAAAGTGCGATAGGCTGATATCCATTTCACCCATACGAAATTTCCAACGCCCGGCAAAATCCCAAAAACCGGTTTCACCGCGATCATAGACCTGCTCATCCCGATCAACCAAAATGGGGTAACGCAGACGGCCTTCTTCACCGGGATACCAGGCAGGGCGTACGTCATACAGGGTATAAAGCTCAATTAAACTTTCCCCCCAATAAAACGACACTGAGGCTAATGGCTGGCCCAACTTGCGCTGAAA
>JBFKSL010000391.1:0-4610 GCA_041626995.1 Ketobacter sp.
ACCTATTCAGATTTGCCTGGTTTCACCCGTCAGGATCAGCAGATTATGGCGGCGTTGGTGCTGAATCATCGACGTAAGATTCGGGATTTGTCCACCTTAGATATTCAGCCTTATTTGCACGAAAAGGTGTTGTGCTTGACGCTGGTGTTGCGTCTGGCCGTGGTATTGAATCGATTCCGTCATGATAAGGTGGTGACGGAATTTTCCGCCCAAGCGAACGATAAAAAGTTAGTGTTGACCTTTGCGCAAGGCTGGTTGGAGCAGCAGCCGCTATTGTTGGCTGAGTTGGAACGAGAGCAGGGTACTTGGGAGAAAGTTGGGTTTCAGCTTGAGTATGTCTAGGCGAAAAGTTTCCTTAGTGGCGGTTACTCGCCGCTGGCTTTCGGGTTGTTGAGCGCCCTGTTGGCGGCTTCGATAAATTTCGGTTGTTCCTGTTTAAGTTGTTCAATCCATTCAGGGATGCTTTCCACATCTTCGTGGCTCTTAGTTGCTTGTTCTATATTGGCAGCAAGGTGGCTGATATTCAACGCGCCTAGATTGGCCGCGCTGCCTTTCAATGAATGGGAATGCAGTAGCAAATTGTCGCGATCACCATCAAGAAAAGCGGTTTCAATGGCCGTGATGCTTTCATCCAGATGTCCTGTAAATGAGCTAACCATATAGCTGATTCGATCCAGGCGATGCTTTAAGCGTTTACTTAATGCGCCGTAGTCAAATGTCTCGACGTTGTCCCCGCTTTCATCGGTGGGTGTATGAACAGGTTTTGACTGTGTTTGCGTTGATACTAGGTGTTGATCCAAAAGATTTATTAAGGATGCTTCTTCGAAGGGTTTGGATAAGTATCCATTCATGCCGCATTGAACGATTTGTTCTTGAGCATCTTTAGTCACATCGGCGGTCATGGCAATAATGGGCGTGGGTGGAGCATTGTTTAATTGTTCGTGGCGTCGAATTTTTCGGGTGGCACTGATACCATCTAATACGGGCATATGTAAGTCCATTAAAATCAAATCAAAGCTTAACTTCTGGTGCATGGCAACGGCTTCTTCGCCATTATGGGCTTCGCTGATGTGCAAGCCTAAATCTGCAAGAAACTCTTTGGCAATGATGCGATTAAATTCCACGTCTTCCACTAATAATATGTGCCCGCTAAAGCTACCTTGATGCAGATCTATGGGGGCGGCTTCGGTTTCGATCTGGTTTGCATCATAGGGCTGATCCAGCAGGCGTAGAATTTTATTAATCAAAGTGGCGTTGGTATCGTAGTAAGATAAATTATCAGTTGGGGTGTTATTGCCTAGCGGGTGCGGATTGTAGCGGTACACTTCTAAAATTGGAGTGCTGGCTTTTTCTGTAATCATGCTGAGAATGGATTTTGCGTTAGCCCCCCATGAGGCGGCAATTATGATGTCGGGTTTAAATTGATTGATGATGTCAATTAAATCAAATTGCAAGCGACAGCAGGTGATAATGGCGCCGGTGTGTTTCAATCTTGCTGTAAGGTCTGAGCATTCGCCTGCAACTAAGATTCGGGTGTTGTCTAGTGTCGGCGGCGGGTTGTAATGATGAGGCAGGGGAAGCAATATATTAAAGCTTGATCCTGCATCAGGTGTGCTTTCCACTTCTATCCTTCCACCCATCAGCTCAGTTAAGCGTTTGGTGATGGAAAGTCCCAAGCCGCTGCCACCAAATTTACGCGTTATCGTGGTGTCGCTTTGTGTAAAGGCATCGAATAGTGTGTCTATGCTGTCTGCTTCCATGCCAATGCCAGTGTCTTCGATGCAGATTGTGAGTTCGTTGGCTTGATAGATGCTGCATCTAACATATCCTTGCGCTGTAAACTTTATGGCATTGCTTAGTAGATTCATAATGATTTGCTTGATACGAGTGGGGTCCCCTTTCCATGATCCCATGCAGTGGGTATCGAATTCCCAGTCTAGGTTGATACCTTTTTCTTGTGCCTTTAATGAAAAGATTTTCAATAAGTCGGAAATAATTTTTTCCAAGTCAAAGTCGATTTGTTCTAGCGCTAATTCATTGGCTTCAATCTTGGAAAAATCCAAAATATCACTGACTAAATCCAGCAATGTTTTTCCAGAGGTATGAACCAGTTCAAGTAGTGCAGATTGCTCTGAATCCAGATTGGTTTTTTTGAGTAAAGTTGTGCCGCCGATAAGTGCGTTTAGGGGGGTGCGAATCTCGTGGCTCATGGATGCCAGAAAGAGTGTTTTGGCTTTGCTGGCAGCCTCTGCTTTCTCAGCCAGGCGATTAGCTAAAGCGCTTTTCTCATGCAGCTCGCTATTCAGTGTTTCGGCAAATTGCTTTTCTTTTTGCAAATCTTCGGTGCGTTCATTGATTATGGCTTCTAGCGTATCGTTTTGTTTTTCTAAATACTCTTGTGAATATCGAATGCTCTTCACGATATAGTAACCCAGAAAAAGGGCTGCCACGATCAGTAGCAATACTGTGGCAATGGTTATGTTTCGGTTTTGATTGATTTTGTCCAGGTTGTTGAGAAGATGTTGGTGGATGGATTGACTAATAATAAACTGTTGATCTAAAAGGTTGGCAAGGGCGTTGTGGGTTGCGAGACGTAGGTCGTTAATGTTTTTCTGTGGATTTATATCCCACTGTAATTCCTGGCCAAGTATTCCTATAAAAGCCAATCGTTTTTGTATTTCAACAAATTTGTCGATTTGACTGAATAATTCGGGCATGGTGTTAGTTGAGCTGTAAAACTTGGTGGACAAAGATGCAAGGGCGGACGATTCTGCATGCAGATTGCTCACAGCGTTATTGATGTTGCTGGCGCTTTGCTGATTTAGAGAGATTGCGTTTTCAGTGAGTAGAAACAGACGTCGTTGCAGTTCTGGAAAATCTTCGCTGATAGCTTGAGAATCAATTCGAATTTTCCCCGTAGTGTCACCTGCCAGATGGCTAATTTCGGCAGTTTCAAGAATCAAATCGTTATTTTGTTGCAGAAAGTCTGCCAGACTTAAAGTGGTTTGGCTTTCGATGCTTTGCTCAATGCTATGCCAATGGGGTTGTAATTCATTGAGGTGATTGTTGATCCTTAAGTTAATTTGTTTGCGTAATTGTTGGTAGTCTATGGCCCTTTTTATGGGCAAGTCTTCGTTTTTTTCCAGATAGAAGCGTTGTAGGTGATACCAGTTTAATTGTGATAATTCTGATATGAGTGCAACGGCCTGTATTTCAGTTTTGGCCTGCTGCTGTTCCTCTAGCAATTGATTAATATAAAGATATAACAATGCACTGAGCGGAACGATCAGTATAAAGGCGGCAACGGTGAGGCGAGCGCCAATTCGCCCAATTGCGGAGGCCTGTTCGGAAAAAGTGCTCCGTTCCATGGTAATACTCATGCCATATTGCTTTTGGCTATATAAATCGTTTTCGAAGTGAATTTACGCTATTAGCCTCGATCTATTCCGCCTAAAGCTGGATTCTAAGCTATGTTCAAATAAGGTTAGCTGAATTGCGAGAACTCTGATGGGTATGCCGCAATTTTTTCATGGATGATGCTTCGCCGATCCAGGTTGATATGAATTTTTTGAGAAATATTTTTCTCCCTCTTTTTGCTAGTTGCTTGATAAGTTTTGCGTTAGTTGCCTATGCCGACGATGAGGCAGGTGGTGGATTGCAAACCATGTCGATCAATGATCTTTTGCATCAGCGTGTGGACCTGCACCAAAGCTCAGATACTTCCTCTGCGGTAACCGAAACCTTGCGCGAAGCCCCCGCTGCCATGCTCATTATTGACCAAAAGAAGATGCGAGAGCGTGGCTATAACAGCATGGAAGATTTGGTGCGTGACCTTCCGGGCTTCGATACCATTGTTACTAATGGCACTATGCAAGTGGTTTCTTATCAACGTGGCTATCGAACGCCGTGGACACAACGTACGCTGCTTCTGGTAAATGGTAAGGTGGATAACAATTTATGGAATCACTCTGCCCAGTTTTCTCGCCAATATCCTATGTCCAGTATTGCAAGAGTGGAAGTGTTGTATGGTCCAGCCAGCGCAGTGTATGGGCCTAATGCATTTTTGGGTGTGATTAATATTATCACCCATTCCAATACTGATTTGGAAAATGGTGAGCACGTTAGTGACATACAGGTATTAAGTGGAAGTTTCGATACCAGAGCCATCGAGTTGAATGTTCGGGGTAAACAATCGGGTTTTAGCTATAATCTGGGTGGAAGAGTTTTTGAAAGTGATGAGCCAGATATTTCTGATTATTCAGATTGGGTTTATACCGATGAGGCTTTGCTTCGTGATGCAACTATTTGGGGAGCCGGTATTGGCCTGGCAAATGATCCTGCAACAGGCAACCCTAGTCCCATTGGTGATGTGAATGTGGATGGTGTTGTTACTGGCAATGAACGGTTAAGAGATTCGTCTCTCGGCCAGTATGATGATCCATCAGAAAATTACAGTCTGTTCGGCGAATTGCATTATCTTGGTTGGACATTGGGAGGTTTTCAATGGAAAACCGATGAAGGTTATGGCCCCTATTACTCTTTCTCGGATGGGCAGCCCAATTCTTCCTGGGTGCATGAATCCCGTCAGCTCTACTTGGAAAACGATACTG
>JBFKSL010000392.1:0-4599 GCA_041626995.1 Ketobacter sp.
CACCATTTGATGCCCGTTATGTCACCATTGAAGTACTGGAAGACGTAGAACCAAATGAAGAGATCATCTCTGGAATTAAAACCATGTCTCAAAAGGGTTTTACCATAGCCCTAGATGATTTTGAATACGATGACAAATGGATACCAATTTTGGAAATTGCAGATATCGTAAAAATCGATGTCTTGACGTTAAAAGATGCGGAACTTGAATCCACTATTGAAAAACTAAAACCTTATAATGTAAAACTTCTGGCAGAGAAAGTTGAAGATCATGACGTTTTCGACAAGTGCAAAGCTTTGGGCTTTGAGCTGTTTCAGGGATTCTTCTTAAGCAAACCACAAAATGTACATGGCGACGTACTCCCCAGTAACAAAGTGGTAGTTATGCGTCTATTATCAGAACTACAAAACCCCAACGTAACAACGGAATCTTTAGAGCAAATCATTTCAAACGATATTTCTCTTACCACTAAAATGTTACGAATCTGTAACTCTGCACAATTCGCGGTGGTAAAAAAAATCGATAGCATCAAACGCGCAGTGGTATTAATTGGTTTGCAAGCATTAAAGCAATGGTCAAGCATCATTGCGCTTTCGCGTATGGCTGATAAACCATCGGAGCTGATCAATCAGGCCCTGCTGCGAGCCAAGATGATGGAAAAGCTAGCAGAAGTTTCAAATGCTGATAATAAAGAGATGCATTTTACTGTAGGCATGTTTTCCCTGATCGATTCGTTTTTTGATCAACCTAAGGAAACCGTGTTGAAAAATCTGCCTTTCGATGACAGCATCAATGCTGCACTGTTAAGTTACGAGGGCAATATGGGTATATTGCTAAAAACCATTGTGGCTCTAGAACAAGCCGACTGGAACAGCATTGATTGGCCTTTCCTACAATCTCTTGACATTAACGAAGAGCAATTTGAAAAAGCCTACATTGATGCTCTTGTGTGGTCTACCGAAATCATGAAATCATTACTGGATCAAAAATAATGATTCCATAAGGAAGACTATGCACACCCACTTAGTGGATATTGGGGTTAACCTAACCGATAAAGCATTTCATAATGATCTGAGCGAAGTGGTTCAGGATGCCATTTCACAAGATGTTCGCACGCTGATTTTAACAGGAACCCGATTGGATGAGCTGGAGCAGGCCATACAGATTTGCAAACAGCACCCCAATCATTGTTATTGCACAGCAGGAATACACCCTCACTACGCTAAAAACTGGACTGAAACCTATTACAAACAGTTAAAAGCATTAGCCAATCACCCAAAAGTGGTGGCAATTGGTGAAACAGGCTTGGATTTCAATCGCAACTTCTCCTCACCTGAACAGCAAATCCATGTTTTTGAACAACAGCTAAGACTAGCCGCAGAACTTCAAATGCCGCTGTTTCTACACGAACGGGATGCCCACGAAGAACAACTAAAGCTGTTGAAAGAATATCGACAACAGGTGCCCTCTGGAGTGGCCCACTGCTTTACCGGAACAGAAAACGAAATGAACAATTATTTGGAGCTGGATCTATACATCGGCATCACTGGCTGGGTATGTGATGAACGCAGAGGCCTACACCTTCAAAAACTGGTAAAAGATATTCCATTGGATCGTTTGTTACTGGAAACCGATGCGCCCTATTTACTTCCCAGAACACTAAAGCGAAAACCAAAATCACGACGCAATGTGCCCGCAAATTTAAGACATATTTGTGATCAGGTGGCAAATTTGCTTGATATGCAGCCGGAACAATTAGCGAAAGCCACAACCGATAATGCAAAACGGCTATTTAATATCTAGAGAACCTTTGTCGTTTGCCAGTATTTGCCACCTTAATACCATGCACTTCAATCTGAAAAGAAAAGTGAATATAACCTGAAAAAGAATTCAAAACCGGAGTGTTAGCCTTAATCACATGAACAATTTCCCCTCGGGCATCCTGTCCCATTATACGCGTACTTTCTAACACAAACTCATTCCACACATCCATATAAATAAAGCTTTCGCATATATTGGGCAATAAACCTGAACAGCTTTCACCCTTTGTCACCGCAGACAAAGTTCCGTCACCCGCAATGGTCAACGTGAGTTTTTTAGCACGATAAGTAGCATCCACCTCTTTTGTATCATTCTGAAAAAAATCAATAGCAACGTTTTCCCAAATAATGCTACCCGCTGTGAGGGCACCATCAATAGCCATATTGCTTTCAACGCTTAAACCAAAATCCACGTGATTTTGTCCGCTTAAATTTTCAGGTGAGTTGGCGCTAAACTGCGTTACATAGGAGTACTGCCCTGCGGGTAAGGGTTGAAATACGGGAGTAACTATTTTATTACCGGAGTAATTACCAACAGAAACCACACAGTTATCCGCAGGCTGTTTATTCTGACAATTTCCATTCCAACGATCTAAGCGATAGCCAGGCTGTAACCGTGCCGACAAATCTACAGTTTTAGAATAGTTATATTCTGCCACACAAGAATGCCCACAATTTATTCGCCCGTCATCTGACACAACAGCTCCCCCTTCAACACTATTCACTTTTATATGACAAGCACTTAAAAACGTAACCACTAGCAAAAACAGCGATATTTTCTTCGCAAGAAATAACATGCGCCCCCCCAACTTTAAATCTGCAGACTCGGCAATAAGAATGCAAGACTTACAGCTTTGGTGATTGTTAAGCCAAGTGTTTTTTGGGACAAGAGTCAGATCGGGATATACCGGTTCATTCCGGTATGGGGGAAATCGGCAATAGAGAAGTTCAGATCACTCCGGTAAAAACTCAATTAACTGCTGTGGTGAAAAAGGCCAATTCAGTTCAGAGTTATCGTTCACGCGTTTCAGCACAGGAATTCGTGTGCCATACTGCTGAATCAACTCATCGGATTCAGCAATATCCACTTCTTCTACATCAAAAAAATCCGGGCTTAATGTGCTTTGATACACTTGTCGGGCAACATCGCACAAATGACAACCCAGGGTGGTATAAAACACTAATTTCTCTTTCACTTATTTCTCACCTGTTTCGATGGTAGCTGACCGCCAATGACCATTATGGGTATAGCACTGCCAACCCCATTTTAACCAACGCAACAGATAAACAGAAAGCCATAATGACCACACCAACATAATGGCCCTATATACCCAAATAGGCAGCGAGATAAACCAGGCAGACTGCAAGGTATCCTGCCCACGATCCACAAACCAATTTAAACTATACAACGTAGAGCCATTTCCGGTGATGCCCATATCCGGGCTACCCAGTAAGCCATTGGGGATAGAGCCCACTAGTAATAAAATCGTAAACACGCTAAACAATGCCAGTAAAACCTGCACGGTATTAAACTGGACGCGATTCAGTTTATCGGCCCATCGAGATTTTCTTTTTTCCAAAAGGAAAAACCAGATGGCCACAGGAATAATGGCTTCAATCCAGCCAGCGCTCAATCCTAGTATCAATAATACCCAGTGCCATGAACGCAGCGGCAACGAACGAACGCGCCCCAAACCAATACCCACTAAAACCATCACGCTAAGCACCCCCCAAAACAACACTGCGGGCCCCATAGCGGGACCACCTACGAACAATATCCAGCGGTCTCTGGGAACCTTAACTTCCAGACTGTAATTAACGTAATTGTCACCCAGAGCAACAGAGGGCGTTTCGGCTTTGCTGCTTAAACCTCCAGACTGAGACCAACTCACATCAACCCAATGATCGCCAGGATTAAGTGACACAACTAAGTTGGGGTTATTTTCTTCCACTGCACGCTGTTGATCGTTCACCATGAGCTGTTTAACGCGAGCGTCTTGAGGCAAATGAATACGTTGTTCGGTGCCTTTGCTGGTGCTTAAATGCACTCGTAAATTACTTTGCGATTCTCTGTCTCCAGGCCGCCACACTTGAACAACCTGATCTAACGTTTTTGTTGCCCCTTTTACCGAAACCGGCTTGGTAATCTTAAGTTTTACCTGTTCACCGGGATAGGGTCTCCATTGAGGACGCCATTGTGCCACCTGACTGCTTTGTTTAATGGGTGAAATGCCTTCACTGGATAAATTCCACAAAGGAGACGGAGTAACAATCCAATTCTCCACCCAGTTTCCTGTGTCCGCTGCCTGTAAAGTAATAATGGAAGATTTATCTAAAGAGGAAAACCAAACCAATTGGTTTTGCCCTGACTCCAAACTCACATGGGCAATACCGTTTTCAATATGAATATCCTGAGAGGTAACGGATTCTCCTTCTAATAAAGGAATTTCCACATGAATGCTGCCCTGCTTCGGCGCCAATCTTTTTATGCGAGTTTCCACGTACCAATTCAAACCTAACTTCAGATCCCGCTCAACTTTTACAAAACCTGAAATAGCTTTGGGTGCCAGGGTTGTCTCCACAACTATTTTAGTAGACTCTACTTTAGCAGTTGGATAGAAACTTAAACTGTTGGAAACCAGCCTACCATTTTCCATCCCTTTAACTTGAAAACCTTTTACCTGTACCTTCAGGTTATAAGGCAATTCACTAAAATTCAGTTGAAATTCCTTTTCAGTATCTACCAAACCCGAAATAACCAGTTGATGCTCCCCTTTAG
>JBFKSL010000393.1:0-4598 GCA_041626995.1 Ketobacter sp.
GAGGCCTCACCGTTGAACCCGCCCGCTTTCCAGCCTTTTGCAACCTTTCCGTATAGGGTCAGATCATCCGCAACAAACCAGCTGGCCACAAACATGGGTGCAAAATTATCCCAGGTCTCATTGGCTTCGGCTTGATAATCTACGCCCAGCCCCGCTGCGGCTGCACCTACATGAGAAACATATGCGTCTTTTTCTTCCTCCGTATAACGTGCACCGACCGTTAATGTGATGACATCCGCCACATTGAAATCGGCTTGGCCGTACAACGCATAAGAAGTAGCGTCAACTCCGTATTGATTATCAACGTTAAGCGCGCCACCCAACTCAAATGGATTGATCGCATCCGCACTTTCATCAAAATAGAAAATACCCGCCACAAAATTCATCACATCCGTTTCACCGACAAGCTGAAACTCTTGAGATGCCTGATCAAAATCCACATGCCGTTCCGTATTAAAGCCAGCGAACTGGGTTCCATCATAATCATTTGAATCATCAAACTTCATTCCACGTTTGGCGGTAATGGACTTCAACGTCAGGTTATCGGTCATATCCCAAGTGATATTCACAGCATGCCCATCGGTACGTGATCGCTCATAAACAGCGCCATCCAAAGAACCTTCCTCCAGACGATCGGTTTTTGCTGTTTCAAAACCACTGGGAGTAGAAGCCGGAACCCCTGGCTCATACTGTCCATAGGCTGGGGTATTATCCTGCTTGGACCAATCAAAGACGTAAGACAACTCCACCGTTTCAGAAAGATCAAAGCCAACGGCCAAACGGAATGCTTCGGAATCCTGTTTATTAAACTCATCCACCTGAATCGGTGCCGTAAACGGAGCGCCTGAATCCTCATTGTCATAAAATCCATCACGACTGCGACGCATAGCCGCAATATTCATTCCCGACACAACGCCCACTTCCCCTGTATCCAAGCTCACGCCGGTCTCAAACAACCCATAATTGCCTACACCAAACTTCACTTTGGCTCCAGCCTCTTGAGTTGGCTTACGGGTGATCACATTAATGGCACCACCTGTGGTGTTTTTTCCATACAGGGTTCCTTGAGGGCCGCGCAGCACTTCCATGCGCTCAATTTCGGCCAAGTCAAACAGGCCACCCAGGTTTTTTGCTACGAAAACACCATCAACATAAATGCCTACCGCTGGCTCCCAAGTTATGGCCGGGTTGATCATGCCAGCACCACGAATGGTAATGGTTGCACCGGTGGAACCACCGGGAGACGGGGCAATTTGCGCATTGGGTACCGAACTGGTCAGATCAGAAATATCGCGCACCTTTAAATCATCCAGCGCATCACGGTAAAATGCAGAGATAGCGATAGGGGTGTCTTGCAGATTTTGTTCACGCTTTTGCGCCGTTACCACCACCTGCTCGATAACCAGGTTGGATTTGTTTTCCTGTTCTGTTTGTGTAGTCTCTTCCGCCAGGGAAGGTGTTGCCCCCATAATGCACGCAATAGCGAGTGGTAAGTTGGCCTTTTTAAATAAACCCACTTCAATCTCCTCATCCGAATTATTGTGATCAATTTGTTTTTATTAGTAGTAAACACCCGGCTTAAGCGCAGTTGGGCATTTCGGACTCTATTTTCCCTGCCACAGGCATACCCATGCCCACCCACATTTAGACTATTGACATATGTATACGGTGTATATTCACTTAAAGGGCTGCATTCCATGCGCGAACCTGATATAAACCCAAATGAGAAATAGAAACATTCCCAACAACTTAGCCAGCACAGTAGTCAGTTAACTTTATGAAGGTCATTACCCCCACCGCATTCCTGCTGGCAGCCATGCTCTGCCTGCCAACCTTTGCTGCCAACATGGATGATATCCATAGCAAAGAGCAGCAAAAACTTAACGCTGCCAAAGCCTCACAAAAACAGATTGATTCGGTAGCTGCACAAACAGATAAACTGTTTGCCCAGTTTCAAAAGCTCAGTAAAGAAGTGGAAGGGCTAACCATTTATAACGCCCAACTGAAACAACAAATTGATGATCAAAACCAGCAGCTAAACGATTTGGATGCCGCCATCGAACAAGCCACAGTAATCGAGCGGCAAATTTCACCACTCACCAAACGCATGATTGACACCCTGGAACAATTCGTTCAGCTGGATCTGCCTTTTCATGCAGAAGAAAGGCAGGAACGCATCCGCTTGCTTCGGGATAATTTCGCGCGTTCCAATATCACCATTGCAGAAAAATTTCGCCAGGTATTGGAAGCCTACAAAATTGAGCGGGAATACGGCCGCAAGATCGACCGTTATAAACAAACTATTTCGCTTAATGGTAATGAAATGGATGTAAACATTCTGCGTATAGGCCGCATTGCCCTAATGTTTGAGACGCCAGACAAACAAACCTTTGGACATTGGGATACCACAAACCAACAGTGGCAAACGCTACAGGAAAGCTATTATCGCCGTTCTGTAGACCATGGTTTGCGCATGGCTGCCAAACAAGCCGCCGTGGACTTACTTACCATCCCCGTACCTGCACCACAATCTGTGGCCGTGAGCCAATAAGGAGAACATCATGTTGAAGACTATCTCCAAGCTGGTATGGATGACGCCCTTTATTTTTGCCTTGCATAGCTATGCAGCAGAAAGCCAACCGGTGAATAATTTGCAGGAGTTATTGAAACTGGTGGAGCAGGCGAGAGTTGCCGAATCAGTCGAACATCGTAAACGCCAGCAATCTTTTCTAGCGGACAAATCCCAACAACAAAAAGTATTGCTGCAAACCCAGCAAGAAAAACACAAACAAGAAGGCTTAAGCGAGCAGCTTGAGCAACAGTTTCAAGACAACGAAACACTGATACTGCAACGGCAAGAACAACTGCAAAAGCGATTGGGATCACTTACCGAATTATTTGGCCATCTAACCGCGGCGGCAGGTGATTTAAGGGGTGAAATTGAATCCTCTGTGATAAGCGCGCAATACCCTGACCGAGAACAACAGCTCACCCAATTTATCGACAAGATGAGCAACAGTTCTGTTTTGCCCACCGTGGAAGAAATCGAAAAACTCTGGTTTGAATCACAGCGAGAAATGACTGAATCTGGCCGCGTAGTACAGCATAATATTCCAGTCACCCAACTAGATGGTTCTCGCAATACCGAAAGCGTATTACGCATAGGCGCATTCAACCTGACCAGCAAAGGCCAATACCTGCATTTTGATAACGAAACCGGAAACCTTTCGGTATTAGCCCGCCAACCCCAAAGCGGGCTGCTCAATAACGGCTACGAAAAATTTGCCACTGACCTGCAACAGGCCAACAACGGTGTTCACCCCTTTGCCATTGACCCCACTGGCCCTAGTGGCGGTTCCTATTTAGCTGCACTGATCAACAGCCCTTCCCTGCTGGAACGCTGGCAACAAGGTGGCGCCGTGGGAATTGTCATTAGCCTGTTATTTGTTTACGCCATTGCTGTCGCCATCTGGCGCTTAATTGCCTTAAGCGGATTAACCCGAAAAGTACGTGCACAATTGAACAGCAATACCACGTCAAATGAAAACCCACTTGGCCGAGTGATTACGGCGTTTGAAACCAACCAACACCTAGATATGGAAAGCTTGGAATACAAAATGGCAGAAGCCATTCTGCATGAGCGGCCACAGATAGAAAAAGGTGCATCCACGTTAAAAATTATCGCCATGGTGGCACCGCTGCTGGGCCTTTTGGGTACTGTGGTGGGCATGATTATGACCTTCCAGGCCATTACCATTTACGGTGCAGGTGATCCGCAAACCATGGCCGGGGGCATTTCCAGCGCGTTGGTTACCACCGTTTTAGGATTGTGTGTTGCTGTTCCCACGGTGATGCTGCACGCCATTGTTAGCTATCGCTCCAAACAATTGCTTTCCATATTAGAAAAGCAATCATTTGGCTTGGTGGCAGAAAGGGTGGAACTTAAGGCCGCGGCATAATGGGAAACTTCATCTTCACACTACAAAGCTTTATGGAGCGCGGCGGCCCTGTGCTATGGGCCATTGCCTTTGTTATTGCCGTTATGTGGATCATGGTGTTTGAGCGACTGTGGTTTTATCGCATGGGCCTGCCGGGTCTGCTGGAACAGGCAGGTAACGCCTGGAAAAGCCGTAGCGATCAACATTCCTGGTGTGCCCATCGCATTCGCGATGCATTGCACAATCAAATCTACCATCAAATTCAAGGTTACATCCCATTGGTTTCCGCCTTAGTGGCCCTTTGCCCATTACTGGGTTTAATGGGAACCGTCACCGGCATGATTGAAGTGTTTTCAGTGATGTCGATCACCGGTGGTGGTGATGCCAAAGGTATGGCCAGCGGTGTTGGCCGTGCCACCATTCCGGCCATGGCAGGCATGGTAGGCGCACTGGCTGGTTTTGGAGCTCGCACCATTTTGCAAAGCGCAGCGCAAAAACAGCAAGAACGATTAGATCACCAATTAACGTTAAGCCATTAACAATTGCTATGAAGAATCAGTCTAATGCGTAAAGGTTTAATTGAAGAAGCAGTACAGGAAGAATCACCGGTAGACCTCACCCCAATGTTGGACGTGGTGTTTATCATGCTGATCTTTTTTA
>JBFKSL010000394.1:0-4595 GCA_041626995.1 Ketobacter sp.
ACCAAAAAAGATAAGCAGGTTGCGTGAACAGACCAACTGGGTATACCGGTTAAGCCCAATTCATTTTGAATAAAAACGGAGCTGTCGGGAATCAACTGCACTGGTGTAAGTGACGCATTAATAATGCAATCTGGCGCGCCGTATTTTTCAACAATGGGTTTAGCCGCTTTCGCCGCCATAACATCCATATGTTCATGAGCAATGTGCCGTTGCTCCACGCCTGTTCTTGAGATAATCCAGTCTTCGCTACGATCAATCCTTTGTGCCAATTCCGAAGAAGTTTGAATGTTGGGCGGTAAATACAATCCGGTAGCTACCACCTTACATCGACTAATCATGACCAGCCACCCACTCAGCTGGAATTCGATAGGCTCGATAGGTGGGCGGGCCGTGTGCCTCCCACACTAATTCTTTGTCTGCGGTAACCTCTAACAAAGTACCGCTCAAGCCCTCTGTTATAAAAGTATTACCGTTAGGTAAGCGCTGGGCGTTACTCATATTGAGGCTGAGTAATTTGTCATCAGTGTATTCCCACACCAACGAGAAATCGATTGGATTGAACTCCAATATTCGAGAATAGGGTACACCCTTAAGATAGAAATCGCCTTTACCGGAAGAAGTACCGTTATCGAATACAAGAATGTTACCTGCGCCCGGCAATCCTTTCGGAATCACATGTGCGTTATGGGAAAACCGAACACCACCCAGTTCAGCGCCAGGCATGCCTTCAGAGTAGTCGGGCCCCATACGCCAAACAAATTGACCTGTGGCTTTATTAATAATGGCAATCCAATTTGCCTTGGCTGAACCAACAATTAAATTATCGGGATGAAAACGCTCGTCACCATATTCTTCATACCACTTATTAGGGCCAACATATGACACCGTATTCATATGCAGCCAATCATTCGACAAACTGCGGTAAATACTTTTTAGCGCTGCCTCATCGAACCCCATTTCATCAATATGATCACTGGCGTGCCATTCCCACACAATGTTACCCAAGGGATCCACTTCATAAAGCACATCATCTTTTAAAAAACCAAAGTGAATATTCTGTTCCCAGGGGCCAAGGGTTTTATTGGCCATTACTAGAATATTGGCACCATCTCCGGGACCAATCATTTCCATTCCAGGCACGTGATAACCCACTGGGTTCCCGCCCACCTGATAATCGTGATGTTGTCCGGCCGAACCATTGGACCAACCACGAAAGCTCCATAGTTCTTCACCATCACTGGACACGTGACGAATTTCTGGAACAACCAAACGGCCCACTTTTAAATTATTGCAAATGATGGAACCATCGTTAAGCACCTTGGCAGGAAAGCCGGGGCAAGGATATTTTTTAACGACATTGCCATCTAAATCTAAAACGGGCGTCGTGCTACCCAATGATGGGGAAGGCACTACATAGCCAGGCCAAACTTTTTCTGGGTTATGCACCTTTACTGAATATTTGCAGCCAAACAACAAGATTAATATCGACATCAACGCCGACATGCGAACACACTTCACAATCCAACTCCTATTATTATTTTCCATGGATATTGGTAAGCACTACATTGCTTTGAATTGTTATTATTATTTTTTCGTGTGGGACGAGATCAAGTTAGAGAAGGAAGAGAAAATAAAATTGTAAATTTAGGCCACCTCACAAAATTGCATCAACCGTAACGAAACAAATACATTTTATTGGCAGCAAAAGACAGATTTAATTCGTGTGATTTTTTATGACTTGAAATAAAAAACCCGAAAATGCTTAAAAAGGCGCGTGAATGCTAAATTCTACGAGATAAGCATCGGTATAGCTGGAAAAATCAGTGCCTGAATACGGGTTATAAATAAAATTATTAAAGTGATCGATACTGTTGGCGTTTGTACTCTCTCCAGCTTTCACATCCGCCTCGGCATGCACATAACCAATGGCCAAATCAATCAACTTCTCCCCTGGCATTTTATACTCCACACCAAAACCGAATAATTCTGCATCACCTAAGGGTAACAACACGTCCTGTTTATGATTGGGAATGGAAGATTTTCGTGGCTCATAACCAAAACGCAAAGCCATATTATTGTTGTATTGATATTCCAAACCGAACGCCCAATTCCATACGCTTTCGTAGTGTCGGGGTATGGTTAAGTTATCTGGCTCAGCATAGGGGGATACCAAACGCGCCAGCTTGGTAAAATCTAACGGCTTATCAAAATCTACTCGCAAGCCATCCCACACTGCCCAGTCTGTCCATTTTGCATCCACATTCAATTTCCATTTGGGGGTTACCTGCAAACTTAAGCCAACGGAAAAATGCGCAGGTGTCGTTACTTCAATTTTGGCATCGCCGTATTCAATACCACGCCCATGGGGCGAGTTAGCCTGGCCATTGGGAAAATACAAAACGGTAGTAATATCATCATATAAACCGGACTGATAAATTCCATCAAAGAAGTTTACCCACTCATCGTTATAGGTAAGCCGATAGTAGCCCTCTAATCTGCCCACGCTCTCAAATTGATACACCGCTCCCATCGTGGCCCATGGCGTAATATCCCATAAAAAACCAATATTGAAATTGGTCACTAAAGCAGATTCCGTATCAAACTCTAAACGAGCCACATCGGTATAGGGGCCAAGCCTGTTTTCGTTATAGCGGTCTGTGCCACAAAAATTGATATATGGGTTAGGCTGATCATCTGGAGGGCAAAGGTTCTGCTCCTGAAGTTGGCGGGTAAGGTTTTCACCTAAGGCCAATGCAAGATTAGGCACGCGTATTTGTGTGGCTGCCGTCACTCCCTGCCAGGAAAAACCCACTGATGCACCTACTGCAAAATTATCCGTCAACTGTAAGCCGAAAGACGGAGAAAAATAGGTGATTTTTGCCAGTGAAAGATATTCCCCCATAAATCGCGCGGGGTCATCTTCATCACGTACGTAACCCGCTGCCATGGGAGCGTATACTGCTGTGGCATAGGTAACATTGGAATTTTTGGCCCGCGCCGCAGCCCCACCCATTGGCAGTAATAAGACCGGTGCCGGCCACTCGGTTATGCCTTCAGTAAAAGGGACACGTAAACCAATGGTGGAGGTTTCGCTTGTGCTGTTAGCGGTTTCATCCACATAGCCGTTGTAATCAATCATCTCTTGGGTGAATTCATCGTGGCCACCAAACTCCACTCCGAATTTCATACTGGCTGCCAGCACTTTAAGGTTGTATTGGCGGCCCTTCAGTTTCGACAAACCCGCTGGGTTGTAATGGATGGAATCCACACCTGGAGGATCGGCGGTTACCGCATTGCCCAACGCCAGCGCCTTAGCATTACCCATGGTGAGGTTTTCTACCAGGGCAGCATGGGATGAAGTGTGAACGCTAAGTAATCCAAGAACAGATAATAACAAGCCACGGCGAGACAAGCCTGATGACAAGAGGCAAAGACCCATTAAAGACCCCCAACGGCGAGATTTTTTATTGTTTTTTTAATTCAGTTGAAGTTTTACATTGTATACAATCATGGTACAGGTCAAATTGGGCCATATTGACTGAAGGGTCATGCTCACCTCAGAATCCGCATTATTTTAGGGTGAACGCACTATTTCTTCGTCTCGACCAAGTGTCTTGTTCGTTATTTCACCAGAGCATCATCTTCTCTGTATACAAACCTGAGTTTGTCGCTCGGTTTCACCACAGCCATTGCGGCAATTTGCCACATTGTAAAACCTAATTCTGTTTTCCATTATTGGGCTCCTGAATTCATCCAAAGGAACCCTTAATCACTATGCTAGACCGCAAACTCAACACTCTATTCCTGCTCACCATCTGCGTTTTTTCCAGCAATGCTGTTGCTCACGCCAATGTAAAACCCAAAGACGTAACTGACAATTATTCTGGTAGACAGTACAAAGAAAACAGCAGCGCCTATATCGATCTTGTGCTGTCCCATGGCTGCGATGGTGAGGCCACAGTGCACGCTGCAGTTTTGATTCCAAACAGCAATGACCTAAGCGGCCTTACATCATCAGGCACTGGCGGCTCCCATGCAGGAAACGCCCTTATGGGTGTAAAAGCCCGAACCAATGGCAACTGGAAGAAAATACGATACAAAAAAGGCCAAGTGCCCACTTTTTACAACCACGGAGAAAAACAGGAAGACGCTCGCGCCATTCATTGGAAGCACGGCTACGTACCCGACAATATGTTTGAAACGTTAACCTTCCGCGCCAATACACCTCGCTTGGAAGGTTGCGTTGCTAAATTGATTGTTAACCTTCCCACTGTTCAATACTGCACAAAACGAAAAGTAAAAGCCTGGATTAAGGAGCTCACATCCACTTTTTCAGAACAGGTAATTTCTGCTGGTTATTCGCCTTATATTGAGGTGGTGAGAGATCTAGAAAACAATCCATTGGCTGAGGAATGTAGTAATGGCGAGGCGGTGGAAGTTTATCCGAGTTCTGATGAGATTGATCGCTATTTGGGAGTAAGGAAGGCTTGGAAAAAATAGAAAAATACAGATAATCAGAAAAGGCCTGTGTCTATATCACAGGCCTTTTCTGAGGGAGCACTAACTAATTAGCTGTGGCAATTCAAATCCAGCCT
>JBFKSL010000395.1:0-4574 GCA_041626995.1 Ketobacter sp.
CCTTTAGACTCCAAACGTTGATATTGCTGACGAGACACGCCAACACGCAACATCATGTCGTTTTGTTTGAGACCTAAATCTAAACGCCTCTTTTTGAGCTGCTGAAGTAGAGTATTCATGCCATCCCGTAAACATATGTGTTGCTTTTACCTACAAAGAAACATATTAGTTTCACTTTTCACAAAAAGCAACTAATATATTGCTTTACGGGCAAGCTGATCCAAAAAGCCCCTAAAGCAACTTATTTGTTGCTTTAGCAGTTTGCGTAATGGCGTATAGTTATACCCAGGGTTTAACTATGGGGAAAATCCTAAACCAATGATAAAAATAAGCACCAACAACTACGTATAAACAACACGGACAGTTCCACTTCTCCCCCTCAGACCTGACTAGGTACATGGAGAGCCCATTTGCCTCTTGGATGGACAGGTTTTCCATTGAGCATCCTGATCAGGCGCCAGAAAAAGACCCTGCCGATGCTTTGATGAGTTCCCTCGCACAAAAGGGCTATGAGCATGAGGATGCGTTGGAGGCAGCCTTTATTGAGCAAGGCCTCAATGTAGTTAAAATCGAAGGTGAATCGTCAGATGAAAAGCACGCCAATACGCTTGCAGCGATGCGCCAAGGCGCTGATGTCATTGTACAAGCCCGATTAGAGCTACCACCTTTTGGTGGCTATGCAGACTTTCTGGTTAAGGTAAGCCATGAAGCCGAGTCTATCTCTCCTTCTAAAAACAAGAGCAGTCTCGGTGATTGGCATTACGAAGTATGGGACACCAAACTCGCCAACAAGTTGAAGCCGACCTTTGTCATCCAGCTGTGTTGTTATGCGCAAATGCTCGAATCCATACAGGGGTGCCTGCCAGAGTTTATAACGGTAGCTTTAGGCAACGGCGAAAATGAGCGACTCAGAACGAGTGACTATTTTTATTATTACCAAACTCTGAAAGCATCATTCTTACACGATCACAGTAACTACTCGCCAGACAATCGACCAGATCCTGCCGATTCTAAAAATTGGGCCGATTGGAGTAATTACGCTGAATCTCTAATGATCGAAAAAGACCACTTATTTCAGGTGGCGACTATCACCAAAGGCCAAATCAAGAAGTTGAATCAAGCTGGCATCAACACGATGCAAGAACTGGCGACGACCGACATCGAATATGTGCCAGGCATAAACACGATAGTTCTTGAGAAACTGAAAGCTCAGGCAAAAATCCAAAAGCAAAGTGCAGGCAATGCCATTCCACGATTCGAAATCATTACGCCTGCGCCCAATGAAAAATCAGGTTTAGCATTACTCCCGCCACACTCACCGCTTGATGTGTTCTTCGATATAGAAGGCTATCCACTTGATGAAGGCGGCTTGGAGTACCTTTGGGGCAACACGTATTTTGATGAAGAAGGAAATCGACAATTTAAAGACTTCTGGGCTCACAATCCGGAACAGGAAAAACAGTGCTTCCAAGATTTTATTCAATGGGTATACCAGCGTTGGCAGCAAGACCCAAAGATGCATATATACCATTACGCCAATTATGAAATCGCAGCCTGCCGCAAATTGATGGGCCGTTATGGCGTATGCGAATACGAAGTAGACCAGTTACTTCGCAATGAGGTTTTCGTTGACCTCTACAAAATCGTTAAAGGCGGTGTTCTGCTGGGTGAGCCTCGGTATTCAATCAAGAATGTAGAACACCTTTATCGCGGAAAGCGTGAAACTGAAGTTGGCAATGGTGGTGACTCGGTTGTGGTCTATGAGCAATGGCGAGAACTGCACTCACGAGGTGAACAGGGCGACACATGGGAAACTTCCAAAACCCTGAACGACATCAGGGATTACAACATTGATGATTGTGACTCAACCCAGGAGCTGGTCGATTGGTTGCGACAACAGCAAGCCGAGCATGGCATCGTTTATTTAGGTAAAACCGAAGTCACCGAACCCGATGTCAAAGAGGAAGTAACAGAACGAACGCAGCTGCATGATCGTCTGCTTGAACGGGTTTTATCTGAGCTTGAGTCCGACCCAAGAAAAGCGGCATTGACTGAAAACCTTGCATGGGTGCTCGAGTTTCATCGACGAGAAGCTAAACCCATATTCTGGCGCTTATTCGAAAGACTTGGATTAAGTCATATTGAGTTGATGGACGACCTAGATTGCCTGGCCTGCTGTGAAAGAACAGAGCGAGAACCATTTAAGCCTACGCCAAGGGCGCGTAATCTGGCTTATGAATATCGATTTGATCCCACGCAGGAATTTAAAGGCGCGCAAAAACAATTCTATTTATTGGGTGTTGAAACGGATGACGGAAATACCGCAAAAGTTACCTTTGTCCGAGAGGAAAGCGATCTTGAAAATGGTCTGGTAGTTCTGCAATCGAAAGAGGAACCACCAGCGTTCATATCGTTAGTGCCAGACGAATACGTCAATCCAAATCCAATTCCACAGGCCATCGACCAGAGTATTAGCGAATATGAAAGTGGGCACCTAAGTTCAGGCCAGTCAGCCATCATTGATTTTCTAACGCGCTCCAAACCCCGCATAAAGGGTCATACCGAAGGGCCTATCGCACCCAGTCACGATCCGGGTGAACGACTCCAGCAAATCATTCATGCGATCAGCAAACTAGATTGCAGTTACCTAACGATCCAAGGGCCTCCTGGTGCTGGTAAGTCCTATACAGGTAAGCATGTTATCGCGGAGCTTATGAGGTCCGGTGCAAAAGTGGGAATTGCCAGTAATAGCCACAAGGCGATCAATAACCTGCTATTGAGTACAGCAAAATACTGCAAAGAACAAGGTATCTCAGCAACCTTTGGCTGCACCAAAGGCAATGAGCCTGAGCTAGCTGACTATGACGTTGCCATCCTAAAGAACAACGAGCTGGTCAATCATATCCAACCGGCTTGCGTGGTGGGTACAACAGCATGGGGATTCGCTCGAGAAGATTTGGCGAACGAACTCGACTACTTGTTTGTCGATGAAGCAGGCCAAGTTGCCGTTGCAAACCTGATCGCCATGAGCCGCAGCGCGACCAACCTTATTTTGATGGGTGACCAAATGCAGCTAGGCCAGCCCTCACAAGGCACGCACCCGACCGACAGCGGCCTTTCTGTACTGGACTACCTGTTACACGAAACTCCGACCATTCCAGACGACATGGGCGTATTTTTGGGCACAACATATCGAATGCACTCTAAGGTCAACCAGTTCATCAGCGAGCATATTTACGAGGGAAAACTGGAATCACACCCATCTAACGATGAACGAATAATCGAAGTACCTGCAGACTATGAAGGGCCGCTTAAAATTGATGCCGGAGTTTTATTCGTTCCGGTGGAGCATGAAGGCAATACACAAGCCTCTGATGAGGAAGTAGCTGTCATCCGGGATCTTGCCAATAGTTTGATTGGAAGGACGTTTTTCACAGGTAAAGAGCATACTGGAAAGTCATCCCCAGAAACTAGACCCATCGGTTGGAACGACATCTTGTTTGTCGCCCCGTACAACCATCAAGTCAGTAAACTTCGCGCTGCGCTAGGCGAGCAAGCCAAAGTGGGCAGTGTCGACAAGTTCCAAGGCCAAGAGGCACCAATTGTGTTCTTGAGCATGTGTGCCAGCGACGCCAGTGAATCACCCCGAGGACTGGACTTCCTCTTCGATAAGCACCGCATTAACGTAGCTATATCGAGAGCACAATCACTGGCAGTAGTCGTAGGCAATCCCAATATCGGCAAAACACCGGTGAGCCGGGTTGACCAGCTCAAGTTGGTAAATCTGTTTAATGCAGTCACGAAGAACCAATGCTTTCTTTGACAGTCTCAGAAGTCGACTGCCTCAAGCAGTTGGCTTCATAGGCCTCAATATCTTTCTCCCGATACATAACTCCCCCCTGTAGTTTCAAATATCTGGGGCCAATACCTTCAGAACGCCATCGCTCTAAAGTCGCTTCACTCACGCCCCAGCGATTCGCCAGCTGCCTCTGATTCATGTGTATTACCGTCATAAAAACTCCTGTGTTGGACTATTTGGTAACCACCATAAACGCTCAAAACTGCGGATCAAATCAAGCAAATTAGGGCTGGTTAGGGGCACAAATATCGATAGCTAATCGTAGGTATTTAATGGACTTGTTCGGTTGCGAGTTAGGGAACTGAACCCGCGTCCTACAGCACCACCATCTTGTAAATAGCCCTAATGAGCCCTCACCAGCCATTAGGGCTTTTTATTAACCCGCAACTTTACTATCAGTAAATTAGGGCTGATGCGGGGACTTGCGTACTTGCGAACCCTCAAACAGCTTCAAGCGTACTCCTTCAACTGGCCTCATATTCCAGCACGTCTTCTCGCCTGTACCTGACTTGCCCGCCCAGCTTCACGTAAACTGGGCCAATTCCCTCTGACCTCCATCGCTCCAGTGTCGCTTCGTTTGCCTGCCAACGATTACATAGCTCTCCCTGCGTCATAAGTGCTTGATATTCATTCATGTTGATCCTCCTGTATATTTTAGGCTCTACCCCATTAACGGGGGATGGGCATTCATCTCACCCTGTTGATTATCCCGTCC
>JBFKSL010000396.1:0-4564 GCA_041626995.1 Ketobacter sp.
ACAAGATTCGTCTTGAGCACGAGGGGGATAATTGGCGAGATTGGTCGTTAGGTAATGTTAGATTAATGACTTCGCCGCGCTTTCGACGTAAACCCTGGATAAATGGTGAAAGCATTCGAAGGACATCGCTCGCTCATGGTTTGTCAAAAGGTTCTGTTATTGCCTGGCGACGTGAAGGGCAGGTCAATGCTAGTGATTGGAAGTTTGCGGAAGTAGCCAGAGCAGACTCTTTTGGGATAGAGCTGAAGCCGGGGCCGGAGTTTGAAGAGAATTATGATAGAAATAGTCCAGACCATGAATGGCTATCCTGGGGCACGGGTGACATTAAAATAAGAAGGGCAAGTCGGATTGTAGGGAGTTATACCATTCCTGCCGAAGGTGGGATAGAAGCTGAAAAATACGTTGGAAAACTGAAATCATACTTTCCCGCAAACTTATTTGATACAACAGTTGCTACAGAAGTTGCAGAGGATGATTCAAAAGTAATTTTGTTTAATAATAGTGGTGATTCCGGTGACGCCCGTCTCGAAGATTTGCCTGATTCTTTCGGTTCAATCGCAGATATGAAGGAATTTATTAGTTGGCTTTTTAAAGTGGCAGGATTTGCTATGTCATTTCCGGTGACGCCTTTAGAGTTAGTAAGAATGGGGGCAATGTTACTGGTAAAAGATGCGAGAATACCATCAACGGGTCAGTTAGTGTTTGAAGCTTTTTTAGATCTATTTGGAGGAAATTCTGGTGACAGTATAAATTACACAACTGAGAACACAAAGCCCAATGTACCAGCACTTTTTAGGTTTTGGATGGAAGAGGATACCTCCGGTGATTCGTCTAATGGTAATTCAGATACCTCTTTTTTAGGGGCTTCTTCTCAGCGACTTCCATTTAGTACAATAAAAGGGGAGCTTTGGTACCTGCCGTCAAGACACGTTAGTGGGAACAGTCAACCCGTGACTATTGATGACCCAGATTTTCTAGAAGTAATTAACCAACACGACAAAAAATGGTTTTTCTTTAACGGAAGTCCATCGGGTTTATTGGAAGGACAATGGGCTGCAGCCAAGTTTGCCGGCAGCAACAACTATCCACTGTGGCAAGCCGTAAAAATCAAATCCATAAAAACACCGCTTCAGTTTCAACAACAAACAGAAAATGCGTTAGATGATCCTACGTTACGTTACAAAGATGCCAAAGGGTTCGCCGTGCTACTTGATCAGTTGCCAGTAAATATTGGTGACGCTTTTAATTCAGCAACTGATAGTGAACCACAGATAATTCCAGAGCTCTTAGAGTTACAAGCCGATTACCGAGCCATTGATCAGCCTACCGGAGTTGGCCAAAACATCCAGTCACTTTCAGGAAAGATAAAATTAACACCTTGCCCCGGCAAAGAATTGATAGGTAGAACTTTGCTAGCAAGTGATGAAAAAGGCAGTGTTCAAGCTGTGCGCGTCACTTCAGTAGATAATTGCACAGTCACATTATCTCCACCTCTATCTGATCCTTTTAATGAAGGAAACCTAAAGTTATACGGCAATGTTGTCCGGGCTGGGCACGGTAAAACACAACCCCGTTTTCGCACCGGAATTGGCGATGGTCCAAATCGTCAAGAATTTATAACCTTATCTCAACAAGAAATATCAACGGTACCTGACGCTCGTTTACTGCATGGCGTTCGTGAAGACATTGAAGTTCGAGTTGATGGTGAATTGTGGCAACAAAAGCCTCGACTTGATGACAGTAAACCAACTGATCGGCACTATGTAGTGACCACCACAGAAGATGGCTATGCAGAATTAAAATTCGGCGATGGGCAACGGGGCCGAGCGCTACCACCAGGTAACGATAATGTAGAAATCCAATATCGAGTAGGTGCAGGAATTAGAGGTTCATCATTACAGCCGCATTCTCTTGAGCAGCTCGTTACATCACACTCATTGGTAAAGTCCATTTTACAACCACAACCCACTGTTGGCGGAAATGAAATGGAGCAACCGCAACAAATGGGCGAAAAAGCGCCTGCTTCCCTATTAGCGCTCGAGCGAGCAGTTTCATTGCATGACTTCGAACAATTAGCGATGCAACACCGTAGCGTAGTTCATGCAAGTGCATTCTACGAGCAAGGCGTTGTTGGAACTCGAGACTGCGTCAATGTCTATGTTTCAGGTGTGGGTGGACAGGTGCTTTCAGTGAACATGAGGAGAGATATAGCCGCTTATTTAAAGCGTCATTGTCTTCCGGCTATAAGGGTGCAAGTGTTACAGCATAGTCCTGTGGATGTAGAAGTAGAAATCAAAATCAGAGTCGACTACAGCCGCTATGAGTCACATAAAGTTGCTGAGGCCGTAACCATTGCTGTGTCTGAGTATTTCTCAGCAGACAATCGAAGTATTGGTAAACCCATTGCAATAAGTGAAATATACGAAATTGTAGAATCTACAATGGGCGTTGAAGATTCTGAATGTACATTTACGTTGCCAATCAATTCAAAAAAATTAGTACTAGCATCACGAGGGCAATTAGCTTCCTTAAAAAGCCGAGAAGCCGTTCGGTGTATACCTTCGGAGTTTGAACTATGAGTGAGAAAGCTCTGGATGAAATGCTAAAAAATATGGTTCCAGTGCGGAAAAGCTCGCTAGAGTTGCTTTTTAATAATTTGCTGCCAAATTACTACCGCTATAAACGAAAGCCTGCAGAAAATGTACTAAACGCAAACGATAAAACCAAAGAAATAAAAAATGAAGATCTGTTTAGTTATCTAGGTGGTTTTGCTGAAGTATTAGATAAGATTCAAGCAACGCTGGATCAGCGATTGTTGGATACCTCGCCTTTAACTTGCCAAGAGTGGTTGTTGCCTTATTTTGCTGACTTACTCGATGTAAAACCAGTATCGCCAGATATCAATGGACGCCGCGAGGAGATTGCTAGAGCAATACAGTGGCGTCAACGCAAAGGTACAATATCCGTATGTGTAGAAATTGCAGAAGCAATTGGCCAGTTGCCTATTATTGCGTATGAAGGCTATCGATGTGTGGCGACAACACCAAATATTGGTTATAGACAACCCACATTGCGAGAACTCGGTGAAAAAAATTTTGGCGTTCTAGGCCATACCCCTTCAGAAAAAGCCTCTCGTCCAGGTACCCCTGCCGTCATGGTGGATTTTCGTAAACGCTCACTGCCTTGTCAGATTGACGCGGAGAACCCCACTCCATTGTCAGAAACAAGTCGATTTGGAGGGGCGGAGATCACATGGCAACGCGAAAATGCACCACACGGTGTGCCCGCCGATTTAGGTGGTTACCAGGACGTCTGTGTGCGAACAATCGATACCCGTGATGCAAATTACACCAGCGGACACCATCACCCTTATCGATTATTAATGTACACGCCGGTGCCTCCAGGTTTCCAAATTCATCAGAATAAAAGCATATCTGCTGATTTAGTAAAAAAACTAATAACCCCAAAGGAAGGTGCTGAAATTACCCAAAACTGGATAATGGTAGGTGAGAAGCAATCAAAACTTTATAGAATCGACATAGAAAACCTGCACATTGAAAATAATATTAAGTATATTCGTGTCGAGGAGCGTTTATTAACCAAAGACGGTGACAGACAAGATAACCTTTCACCTGATTTAAAAATTCGTGAAACATTGCTAACGCTAGATAGCAATACTATTAACGAGGATAAGTTGCCAACCTTATGGCGCAATAATCAATATATTCTTGAAATCATATCGAATAACGTTGAAGAACTTAATTCTGAGACTGGCCCTAACGGCAAAATAGATATTCAGGAGTGGGATTCGCATTGGCCAAAAAATAGCTTCATTTTGCAATGGGAACGCTATCGTGACGATTCTGAAGCAGACAACTGTTGGTTGACGCGCTTTCGAGGTGGTACTTGGGATCGGCAAAATAGTCAACCCGGAAATGCAGGGCAAAGAATCCATCAACGTGATCATCTACGTTTTCCTAGCGAACCGCCAACACTAACTGGAAATATAAATTTCGAATATATTAACGGACAAATAAATAAAGTAGAGCTGGAAGGTATTGTTGTCGAGGAAAAAATAACGATTGATGTGGATTATGTGAAAATTCGAAATGCTGCGATCCGGGAGTTGAGTGTTAATTCAGAAGTGGATTTGCACGCAAAAGATAGTCTGATCTATGAAATCAGCGGCCTCAATAAATCGAATTCAACAGTAGAGCTAGAATACTGCACAATTAACAACACTTTTTCTTGCAAAGACTTGAAAGCAAGTGATTGTATTTTGCTAGGCGAAGTAACTTCATTATTAGTGGATAAACTCAAACTACGTTATTGCTGCGTACCTCGTCTTAATCAAATAAATTCAAACCTGAATTGGTCGGTTCATCAAGGTTCTGTGCACACGCTATGGCCAGAGCTTTATTTTCAAATACTTAAATCAAATTCTAACGATTCACTTTACCCCCAGCTCAACGCCGACCGATTTGGGTTGCGAGGGTTTGGAGTAGTCAAACAATCTTCACCGCAACGTATTCGGCATGGAGCAGAAGACGGTGGGGAACTAGGC
>JBFKSL010000397.1:0-4559 GCA_041626995.1 Ketobacter sp.
CATTCAAACTGGCAGGCACACGGGGAAGAGACGCCCATTTCAAACTGCCTTCGTTGAAACCTGTAATAATATGTTTGGCAGCAGTTACCAAAGAAGCACTGGATTCAACACCTTCAATACTATCCATGTAACTCATAAAACGATCCAGTCTGCTCAATACATTGTAGGTACTACATGTATTGGGAGGAGACTCCGCCATCACCACCAGCACATCGGCGCTTACGGAATAGTGCCCTGTAATATAGGCGTTATCCAGGTTATAGCGGGAATCTGGTCTTAGTTCTGGGGCGCCGGCATCCAAATCACCTATTTTCAAATCTTGTCGAATCACAAAAGCGGATATCGCAATTAATAATGCCACGGAAAGAGTAACGATGGCCTGTTTACGATAAGTGAGCAATGCAACCCAACGCCAAATACGATTCGGTTTGCGTTCTTTTTTAAATCGAACTTTTCGACTACCAACACCGATATACGAAAGAATGACAGGAAGAAAAATAAGCTTTGTAAGAATGATAACTGCTACACCGATGCTAGCAGTAATGGCCAATTCGCGGATTACGCCAATATCCACAAACCATAGTGTAATAAAACCTATGCTATCGCTGATTAAGGCTAATAAGCCGGGCACAAATAGAATTCGAAAAGTATTTTTACTGGCATTAAAGGCGCTTTCACCTTGCTCTGTGCGAACGGTCATTTCGTGGGTGAATTGCACACCATGGCTGACGGCAATGGCAAAAACCAAGAACGGAATCAACATGGAATAAGGATCAACACCAAACTGCATGGGTTCCAAACTCGGGTGCTGCTCGATCAAGCTTTGCCAAAACGGTGTATCGCGAACGAGATGCATGCCTTTGCGCAATAGGGTGACCAAACCCAGTTGCCAGGCCACCGCCATAAGGGCTCCCACCACAATTACGCTGGCACTGCGGGTGCAATGGCTATCCACTACCAGCATATGAAAGGTAATCAGCACCATGGCGATAAAGAATAGAACGACACCTTTGGCGGCATCGATCAGTTCACCAATCTTCTTAGAAAAGCCAATGATGTGAATCGTAATGTTTTCGGCCTCATAGCGTTGGCGAATCCCCGTTTCGATTTGTTCCGCTAATAATCGGTAATTGATTTTGGCAACGCCATGGGCATCTTGCTCATCTACATCGATTAAGTGAGCGTGAATCATTGTGGAGCGAAAATCATCGGCCACTATATTGCCAATCAAATCAGATTTATAAAGGTTTTGACGAACCTGATGAATGGCTTCGGGGGAACCATCGAATTCCGGTGGAATAATTTGACCTCCACGAATGCCCTCAATGTCCACCTCAGACCAGCGAGTGTTGGGTGTCCATAGGGATTTAAGGCGGCTTCGATCTATCGTGGGAAGGTAAAATACGCTATCGGAAATCTGGCGTACTACCTCCAGAAATTCAGGATCAAAAATATCCCCTTGGGTATTTTCAACCACAATGCGGATATCGTTCCCTAAGCGTAAGTCTCCCCGGTTTTTTAAGAAGTTCTGGATATAAGGATGCTCAACAGGCACCATTTTGCGCATATTACTGTCCACTTCCAGGTCATAGATCTGGTAAACAAAGAAAATGGTCAAAACAGTCAGCGTACAAAGAATGCTTCGACGATAACCGAATACAAAACGCTCAGACCAGGATTCAAACGTGGGCATGTAAGTGGCAACTGCTCATAATTTGTGGATATTAATTAAGAGTAGACCCTTGTGCCTAGCTGAATGAGTTTTTCGTCGGAAATTATGGAATAACGCAAACAGTCGTTAAACCAATACAAATCGTTACCGGACAGCAAAATTGTACAATGTGTAACCACTATAATTGATGTGAACCCCATCAAATTTTAGGTTGTATTAATGCCTAAGCTATTACGGTATTGTATTGCTTGTTTATTATGCTTGTGTCCGTTTGCTAGCGGATATGGTCAGGTGCAGGCCGTGCCCGTCAAACAACACAATGTTTTAGACTTGTCTCAAGGCAAGAGCATAGGTTTAGAGCAGCACCATGTTGAGTATCTAGCGGAAGAAAATGGCCTTAACAGAGCGCATATTTTAAAGCATTCAGAGCGGCTTACCTGGAAGCCTGTTGAAAAGAAAGCCATTAATTTAGGAAAAAATACCCATCCAATGTGGGTTCGCTTTCAGGTTTCCAACCCTACCCAAAGTCCCGTAGAGCGCCTGTTAGAAATTGATTGGATTCATTTGTCAGAAGTGGATTTCTATCAGCAAAAAGCCGATGGCAACTGGCTGCATCATCAAGCGGGGCTGACTCGCGATAAATCTGTTTACTATCGCGATAATCCCAGTTATTTATTCCCGATTCGCTTGCAACCCGGTGAAAGCAGACAGATATTAATTCGGGTTTACAGTACATTTATTTGTTTTGTTCCCATGACAATTTGGGAAGAACAAGCATTTACCGATTTTCAAAAACAGCACTTTATTTTTTATGCCTTAGCTTTTGGGGTTCTAATGGCCATGATGCTTTATAATGCATCATTATATGTTTTTACCCGTGATCGATTGTTCTTATTCTATTCATACTATGTAATTGCCGTAATCCTTTACGAAATCAGTAATACGGGAATTGCAAATTATATGATTTGGGGGGATTCACAATGGTGGCGCTTAAATGGATATGCGCTTTCCGTATATTTATGTTTCCTGGGTGTGGCACTTTTTGTGAGGGACTTTTTCAGCCTGGATCAAAAAGGTGGATTAGAGCGCGGCAACAACACCTTCTTTATTGTGTTTTGTTGTTTGGGGATCTTGGATCAATTACTAGGTACATTTTTAATGCGCGGGTTTGCTGGCGCGCTAATAATGTTGATGTGCATTACATTAATGATTTCTGCAATCAAAAATGCGATCAACGGAGATATTAATGCTCGCTATTTTGTAGTGGCCTGGAGTGCTTTAGTCGGTTTCACTTTCTTGAACATTGCTACAATTGAAGGTTATTTTGCAAAGCTGGAATTAGCTAACTATGGCCAGCTTCTAGGTTTTGTTGTGGAAATGTTATTGCTGTCATTCGCCTTGGCTGATCGCATCAACCGAGAGCGAATTCAACGTGAACAAGCGCAAGCAAAGGCTATTGATCTGCAAAAAAATATGGTACACGAGCGCGAAGAAAAAATTGCCGCACAAGAAGAAGTGCTAAAGCTTCAACAACAATCTAACGAGCAATTGGAAGAGCAAGTTAAAGAACGCACCCAGGTGCTGGAATTAACCATGGCAAATCTAAAAAATGTGAACAGTGAGTTGTCTAAATTAAGTGTAACTGACCCGCTGACTCAGGTGAATAACCGCCGTTATTTTGATGAAGTTTTCGACGCTGAGTTAAAGCGCAGTGAACGTACACAGCGACCCGTTACATTGATACTGGTGGATGTGGATCACTTTAAACAATTTAATGATAGCTATGGCCATTTAGCAGGGGACGATTGTTTAAAAATGGTTGCGAAAGCATTACAGCGGGCAGTAACCAGAGAAAATGATTTAGTGGCCCGTTTTGGGGGTGAAGAGTTTGCCATTGTGCTGCCCGAAGTGGATGAATCACAGGCTTATACGGTGGCAGAAAATATTCGCCGTGCTATCGAATCTATTGCTTTCGTTTGTAAGGGTGAGAAAGTGCCCATTAGTGCCAGCTTGGGCGTTGTCAGTGTGGGGGGAGCGAAACAGAGTGAGCCTCGCCAAACTGTCTCTTCTATTATTTCTGCTGCTGACGAAGCATTGTACGAGGCAAAGAACAGAGGGCGCAATTGCTCTGTGTTAGCACAACTAGCAGCAAGCTAATTGTGTGCTACTAAATCATCCCAGACACATTCTAAAGTAGGGCCGATGATAAATTAATCGACAAAGCCAAAACGAAAATCACGCCAATCATAAATACTTTTCGTCTTGTAGGAACATGATTTGAACCTGTATGAATATAAGCATGAATAATACGACTTATGACAAATAAACAGGATAAAACGACTGAAAAAGTATTAACCGCATTTATCGCGATATGAGCAAGAACTAATACATAAAAAAGAACAGGCACTTCAAATTGATTGCGTATGCAGTTATTGATTTTTATCACATACTCTGGCCAAGCATCTTCGTATAAAGCACGCCTTTCTTCATTAACTTCTCCGGATTCTACAGCGCGCTTTTTAAAAATAGTTAACGACACATATAAAGAAATTGTCAATAATACTTGTGCTAAAAGTGGAAATAATATGAATTTATTTTCCATAATATTAGGTATCCTCGTAAAAAATAGTAGATAGTTCCACTTTCTATAGCTTATGAAATCTGCCCAAACCTGCTATTAACCTACACCATCAGTGAAGGTTAAACGATTGCCAAATGGATCTTTGACGGACATATCAAGGCTGCCCCAAGGCATTTTTTCTATATCTGGCCCATATTTAGTGTTTTTTTATATAGCTCTTCATGAAATGCTTCTAATCAACTGAAAACCCAAGGTACTCAATGTAGAATTCTCTCGCTTTCATCTCATCAAATATTCGAAGAATCG
>JBFKSL010000398.1:0-4527 GCA_041626995.1 Ketobacter sp.
ATCGCAGAAGGTGTTGCAGATGTATTCGCCTTGTGTGGTTTGGAAAAGCCAAATATCGGCTTGCTGTCGGATGAATTTCTTGAAGATGTTCGCCAGATGCCAGAGAAAAACTTGGCGGTTGAATTATTAGAGAAGCTGCTCAAAGACGACATCAAAGCCAAAACAAGAAACAACGTCGTCCAAGAAAAGAAATATGCAGACAGACTGCAGGAGACGCTTCGAAAATATAACAACCGCGCTATTGAAACGGCACAGGTCATCGAAGAGCTCATTCAAATGGCCAAAGAGTTTCAAGAGGAAATGGAGCGTGAAGCCAACCTCGGGCTAAATCCAGATGAGATCGCCTTCTACGATGCGCTAGCAAATAACGAAAGCGCAGTGCGCGAATTGGGTGATGAAATACTCAAGAAAATTGCTGTCGAGATAACCGAAAAGCTTAGACGATCGACGACTGTGGACTGGCAAGTTAGAGACAGCGTCAGAGCCAAATTAAAGATACTCGTTCGCCGCACGTTACAGCGATGGAAGTACCCTCCTGACAAGGCTGCCGAAGCGGTAGAGCTTGTATTAAAGCAAGCTGAAACCCTGTCCAATTCCTGGACAAAATAATAACAAAATGACTTCAAGGTGTGATTAAAGACAGGTGTATCCAGAAATGATTAATGAAGCAAAATATGACATGAGAGGTTTTGTTCTAAACCAAATCTCCAGTAAGAAGATTAGTGTAGATGATTCGAAGGTTGAACAAATCATTGAGCAGGTCAATGCTGCTGTTTCGGATGCATCTCAATACACCGACTGGGAAGTGAAGAGCAACATTCATGCAGAGTTAAAAATACGCTTACGTTCGATTCTGGATAAGCATCAACTGCCTATTGTCGATGAAGTATTTGAGGAGGTTCTCTCCAGGGCAAAAAGCACCGCTGGCAGCCCTAAGTCATTTTGGTTTGTGGGTGCATCCTACGGCAAAGGTAGTGAAGATCAAACTGAACGTTTTCTCAACGATGGCGTTTGGCAAAATGGCTATGAAGATAAATATCTCGATGTAGTCCGTAGTATGCAGCCGGGCGACAAAATTGCTATTAAATCGTCATATACACGAAAGCGAGAACTTCCTTTTGATAATAAAGGCCAGACTGTCTCAGTAATGGGGATCAAAGCTATTGGCGTGATCACCCGTAATCATGGTGATGGCCGGTTTGTCGATGTTGAATGGCAACCACGCTTTGAGCCTGTTAATGAATGGTATTTCTATACCAATCGCAGCACTATTTGGCGCGTCTCTCCCGATGATTGGATGACGGAGGGCCTTATTGACTTCACTTTCAATAATAAGCCTCAGGATATTGATCGTTTTCGCAATGCTCCCTATTGGAAGGAGCGCTTCGGTGATACCCCTGTCGATAAACAGCGTTTTAAATGGACCCAATTTTACGAAGATTTTGCCGACAAGCTATTAACTTACAAGGATGATCGTGCTTCTTTAATGGCAGCCATCCACGATTTACCGAACAAAATTGAAAGCATTTCTGTCCTTCAAGATCAGCCTGAGGAAGGCACAAAAGAATTACTAAGTGATATTTGCCCGTTTACCGTCTTCGGCCTGTTTAACCGGGGCATTACTGATGCTAACCGAATAGCCATCGCAAACGAGCTTGCTGCTTTTTTGAAAGTTGAAACGCCAGTTCCTAATTCCTTTGAAGGTATCCCTGTTGTTAATAATCAGCGCTCTTGGTTTTTTGGATACAAATACCGACGGGGTGAACACGACATTGTTACATTATGGAACCTTTTTGAGGCTGCCATAGAACACGCTAATAACTCAGAAACTGATACCGCAGAGGCTCTGTACGACGCTTATGAAACGGCGACTACATGCTGGGGAACCGGCTGGAACCTTTCAATGGGCCTCTATTGGATTCGGCCATGGAAGTATCTGACACTTGATGGCCAATCGCAGACATACATCACTAAAAAGCTGGGGTTAGAAATAGGCAAGAATGGCGAAAAAGGCCGCTGTAGCTCAAAAGATTACTTCGGTCTGATTGATGATCTAGAAACACGATTTCAAGAGGACGCCTACCCCGTACACTCTTTTCCAGAACTGTCGCTGTCGGCCTGGCTGTTTAAAGACACCGACACATCCGCGCACCCGAATGCTACTGACCTTGACGATGAGGATCTGTCGGCAGAAGAAGACGAAGTTGCTGTTCAGACTGCGCCTATTGAACCTTATACAATTGACGACATCATTGCCGATGGTTGTTTTCTTGAAAGAGAAAGCATCGCAAAGATAATTACTCAACTTAGGCATAAGAAAAACCTAATTCTCCAAGGCCCTCCGGGAACTGGTAAGACATGGCTTGCTAAGAAACTTGCATATGCGTTAATGGGCCAAAAGGACGAAAACTCTTTACGTGCTGTTCAGTTTCACCCCAATCTATCATATGAAGATTTTGTGCGTGGTTGGAGACCATCAGGCGAAGGAAAACTAACTCTCGTTGATGGCCCATTTCTGGAAATGATTAATGAAGCCAAAAAAGATGCGAGCATCAAACACGTTGTCGTTATCGAAGAAATTAACAGAGGAAACCCTGCTCAGATTTTTGGCGAAATGCTCACATTATTAGAGGCTGACAAGCGTACGCCAAGCGAAGCTTTAGAGCTTAGTTATCGTCGAGCTGAAGGCGAAAGAATCCATATTCCCGCTAACCTTTATGTTATCGGCACTATGAATATTGCCGACCGTTCATTAGCACTTGTTGACCTTGCGCTACGTCGCCGATTCGCATTTTTTGATCTTAAGCCAGCGCTCGGTGAGGCATGGCGCAACTGGGTTCATAGTAAGGCTGGTATTGATAACGATTTTTTGCAGTTAATTGAGCAGCGCATAGTCTCACTAAATAACGAGATCTCAAAAGATCGTAACTTGGGTCCTCAGTTTAAAATCGGCCACAGTTATGTAACACCACCGTTAAATACAAAGATTGAAGATGCTGCAGCATGGTTTCAAGGTGTCGTAGAAACTGAAATTGGGCCGCTTCTTGAAGAATACTGGTTTGACGATATAGAACGCGCTATCAAATCCAAAGACGCTTTGGTTGAAGGCATCTAGTGTCTGCCGTTATTGAAGCACAAAGCCAAACCACTTCGTCGAGACGATTAGGAAAGATTCCTGTTCGTAACCTGTGGTTGTTGATGCTCTATGCTTCAGATCTTTATCGCCACCTAGGCACCAATAAAGTCGACGTAGAAGACAACCCAGAAGACATAGCCGATTTGGTTGCCGAGATTCTCTGCCATCAAGTTGAAGAGCGCATGATGCGAAATTTAAGCTATGGGTATGAACCGAAAGTTGCTGTAATCAGTCGAGTTCGTGGACGCATAGATACCCTAACCACCGAGCGGCAAAGGCTACTTGAAAAAGGAAAGGTATGCTGTCGTTTTGATGAGTTAACGGTAGATACTCCGCGCAATCGCTATGTTAGATCTGCATTAGAACGTATATCAAAGCTGAATATTAAAACAACTCTTGCGCATAAATGCCGAGCCTTAATGCTGAGTTTAGAACGTCTAGGTGTGAGCAAGGCAAAGCCAATAAATTACAGCGGAAAGTCGGAAAGATTTGGTCGCCATGACATTAGCGATCAGAAGATGGTTGCTGCAGCCGATTTGGCTTTTTCACTTGCTTTACCCACAGAGTTTGACGGTCAATTTCATCTAACAGCTCCTGATACTCAAAAAGAGTGGCTTAGAAAATTATTTGAAAAAGCTGTAGCGGGTTTTTATGCCGTAGCACTAGATAAAAGAGAGTGGCGAGTATTGGCTGGAAAACAGTTTGATTGGCAGATATCAGATAAAAGTTCAGGGATCGATGAAATTCTTCCCAGCATGAAAACAGACATCATTATTGATAATCGTTCATCAGACAAGCGTTTGGTAATCGACACAAAATTCAATTCAGTGACCACCAAAGGTTGGCATAGAGAAGAGACTCTTCGCAGTGGTTATATCTACCAAATGTATACTTACCTTAGAAGTCAGGAAGACACTTCAGACCCCACATCACTTGAAAGCATTGGCATGTTACTTCACCCGACAGTAGATAAAGAAGTCGCTGAGATGGTAACAATTCAAGGTCACCCAATATGGTTTTGTACTGTTAATTTAGGTGAGTCAGCTATTTCAATCAGAGAACGCCTACTTGTTCTTTTACAAAAGAGTTTCCAGGAGAAAAAATAATGGTCACATTCGATCAACTTATGCTGCCGCTATTAAAGGCATTAGTAAACCTTGGGGGCTCAGGCAGCATCGACGAGATATACGAAGAAGTTGTCGAGCTTGAAAAGTTTGATGAAGAAACACTAGCAGTTCTGCACAACCCAGAAAAAAGCAGCCAAACAGAGATTGGCTATCGATTGGCTTGGGCTAGAACCTACCTTAAAAAAGCAGGCTATCTGGAAAACTCTTCTCGTGGCGTATGGGCGTTAACTGATAAGGCCAAGCAGGCCCCGGAAATTGATAGCC
>JBFKSL010000399.1:0-4522 GCA_041626995.1 Ketobacter sp.
ATACGCCGACTCAAGTATTGATGTATATGTCTATAATACCGGTGACGGCAATGATGTCATTTATGCGGGCTACTCTTCTGCCTCTGATAATAGGGATTTGCTTAAATTCGGCCCAGGTATCACATCAACCGATATCACCGTTACCCAAAGCGGCAATAATGTAGTGCTCACTCTACCCGATGGCGGCAGCGTAACCGTATATAGCTGGTTCGAAAATGCTAACTACCGCCTCGGCACCATCCAATTCGACGGCCAAGACCCAATCGACGCTACCGAATTTGTCGAAGCAAACCTACCTTAAATAACCTATAGGGGCATCTAAGATTAGATGCCCCTTTCTCATCTATCACGATCAGTACTTCCCACAACAATCCAATCATGTAAACTCCAACCTTTAATCTTATTTTTAGCTGACTAATTCATCAGCCAATTTCGATTTAATCCTGGGGCAAGACATGGAAAGCAAACCAACCTACAAAGTTCAATTTACTGGACAATTCCAATCAGGCATTGAACCCACGGATGCCATCTCTGCCTTTGCAGCCTTAGCAAAAATCCCACACGAACAAGCTACCACCGTTTTATCCCAAGCCCGTGTTTTAAAAAGACAGCTCGATATAAAAGTGGCATACGCCTACCGCGACAAGTTGAACGCCATTGGTTTAGATGTAGCCTTGCAACCCGAAACACCACAAAAACAAATCATGGAATTAAGCCTGGAACCCATTGAAGATCGTCACGGCAATTCGGCTTCTGAACCAACTGATCAAGCCCCGAAAGTTCCTGCCAACAATGGCATGATAACCTGCCCAAAATGTGGCCACGAACAAAAGTCGGCAGCACAATGTGAATCCTGCGGCGTCTATATTCATAAAGTGCAACCTAAGGTTGAAACCGAAACATCCCAGCCTGCACCAACGCTATCCAAGAATCGCAGCAATGTAATCGAATCAAAATTCAATTGGGAAGAACCACAGGACCCCAAATTAATCGCCGTTGCCGCCACTACCGCCGTTGCTATTTTCTGTGCCTTTGTGTGGAAATGGATAGCCATTGCCACCGAATACGAAGTGGGTCTTGTTGCTTGGGGTATTGGTGGTGCCATTGGTTTTGCGGCAATTGCATTGGGATCGATTGGACCTCGTACAGCAATAATCTGTGGCGTATTAGCCTTCTGTTCGATAACCGGTGGCAAGTTTCTAACGCATCAAAGCTACATAGATACCTTCCGTACGGATATTCAGGATGCCTTCACCAACGATGAAGCCGTAGATTTTTATAAACGTTATTCCGAAGCTGCGCAATATTATGTGGAAAACGTTCAAACCGACGAAGACATTCGACAATTTATGGTGGACTATGAGTACACCGAGGCACTAAATCCAGAACAGATCAGCGACGATGAATTACAGGATTTCAAAGAAATCTACGCTGCCGACATAAAAGATTATGCTGATACGTCCATTCCAGAAGGAGAAATATCTGAACTACAAGGTGAAGATTTCATTAATTTCTATTCTGACTACAGCGCATGGGATTCTGTTAAAGAAAGTTTGTCGCCCATCGACTTTTTGTTTTTCTTCTTAGGCATCGCCACCGCATTTCGCATGGGTTTAACAGGAAGAATAAAATAAATCTCAAGGAATGCTGGGCAACCTAGAGTTACCCAGCCCTTCTATTGATTATTTTTATTCGAAACCCTTTTTCTGCAACCAAGTCAAACACGTCATAGCCGCTTCTTCCAATTTATCGGGCTGAGCAAAGTAATAATGATTGGCCCCTTTCACTTCGTGCATTTCCTTATCATCATGGCCCACCGCCTCAAATAAACGATGAGTATGGCTAGGTGTGCAAGCATCGTCTGCCGTATTACCAATCACTAATGTAGGCACGGTAATTTGTTGCGCGCACTTCAAACCATCGGCGTTGGAATCGTCGTAACTCCACTGTGACATCCAGCCGCGCAAGGTATTAAAACGCGCCAATCCCACTGGGCCATTGTTTACCGTTTTTGGGTCACCTAAATAACACCAACGCGGCTGACGCTCATTGGGGTCTAAAGTTGGATCCATAAAACGCGGGTCTGCCATGGTGCCGTGTACCACAAAAGCAAACTCTTCCGTATTCAAACCATCATTACGAAAAGCCGCTAATTTTTCTTTTACCCACTTAGTAATGCGTCGGTTGCGATCAATCTGCGCGGCGCGGTATTTTTCAATAAATTCTGCGCTATAAGGTGGCTGATTTGGATTATTAGGATCGTAGAGATCCAACTCCGGATCACGTTTGGTAGGATCGTTTTCATCCAGAATAGAAGGGTCCATCCATTCGGTCATGGTGCCTGCTCGACTGATATGGGCAGCCAACAGCATCATACCATCCGCAGGAATCATTCCTGCATTGACCAGATCAATTGGGTCTCCAGCAGGTGTTTCCGTAATCGTGGGTTTTTCTGCTTGGCTTTGATAGAACAATGACAACGAACCGCCACCACTCCAACCGGCCAGCACCACTTTTTTATAGCCTTTCTTCTCTTTGGCATCTTTAACGCACGCCGCCATATCCAATGCCACTTTTTCCATGATTAAAGCGCTGTCGGTTCCGCGATAACGGCTGTTGCAGTAGATTACATGACAACCTTTTTTCGCTAACGCTGACACCATGGGTAGATATGCGCCTCCACCGATGGGGTGCATAAATATAATCACTGTGTCGGAAGGTTTGTCTTTGGGTTTTAACCAATAGGATTCCAAGGCAACAAATTCCATGCTGCCGCCATAGGTATCCTTGAATTGAGATTGCTCTGGAAATGCCAGTAAATAAGGTATTCGATCGTATTCGTGTTTTTTAGTCGCGGACATGTTTAGTCTCCGGTTTTTTTACTTTAGAAAAGTCCGCTTTACCCATGTCGATGCCACGTTGATCAACGGCGTCTTCACTGGTGCGTTCTATTTTTAATGCGCGGGTTTTTTCGGTCCATTTTTTCAATTCGTCGTAGGCCACAGCCGCATCTTTTTCCAAGATCTGCTCGTACTTTTCATCTTTAATGGTCAACTCAACCTGCAAACCATTGGGGTCATACATGTAAATTGAATGAATAAAGCCATGGTCGATAGGGCCAAAACATGGGCGGCCCATTTTATTAATATGACGGCGCCAAGCTTTCAGCTGCTCCATGTTTTCCACTTCAAATGCGATGTGTTGATCAAAGCCATGACGTGCGATAAACATTTTTTCTTCCACATCGTCCGGTGCATCGAAGAAGGCAATAAAGTTGCCATCGGTGGTTTGGAAGAACAGATGCATGTATTCACGCTTCTTGGGGCTACCGGGTTCTTCGTCGAACACCATGGCGGCGGCCAGCTTGAAACCCATGACATCTTCATAGAACCAGCGGGTTTGTTCCGCATCGCGACACCGATAGGCGGTATGGTGCATATTGTGGGCAGGCTTTAGGGTCACCTGCGGCTTATTCTCAGTAGCCGTTTCAGACATGGATTTTCCCTCATTTGGAAATTGACTTTTGGGTCGTATTTTTTATAGATTGTATACAATCATAAGGTGATCGCTTTTTCAAGCGCGATTTCCATTGGCTTATTGCGAGTTTTGCATACAAAAGAGAATTTTCATGAATACGTTGTCTGATGTCACCATTCTGGATCTTACCCATATGCTGTCCGGCCCCTATGGCAGTCAACTGTTGGCAGACATGGGTGCCAATTGCATTAAGGTGGAACCACCAGGCAAGGGTGAAGGCACACGCAAGCTACTAGCCGAGGATGATAACTATTCCATAGACGGAGTAGGTGCTTACTTTCTTACCCTAAGCCGCAATAAGAAAAGTATCTGTATTGATCTGAAAAATAGCGAGGGTCTAGAGCTATTCTACCAATTGGCAAAGCATGCAGACGTAGTGATTAATAACTTCGGTGAAGGCGTTCCCAAACGTTTGGGCATCGATTACGACACCCTAAAGCAGCACAACCCCAAGGTCATTACCTGTTCCATCACCGGTTTTGGCGAAACCGGGCCAGAACGCAACCGCGCTGCGTTCGATCTCGTTGCACAAGGCATGGGAGGCGGCATGTCGGTAACCGGCGAGGAAGGGGGCCCACCACTACGGGCCGGTATTCCCATCGGTGACCTGGGTGGTGGCATGTTCGCCACCATGGGCATTCTGGCAGCATTACACGCACGAAATAGCAGTGGATCGGGACAACATATCGACATTTCGATGCAAGATTGCCAAGTTTCGATGCTCAACTATATGGCCACCATGTACTTAATGAGCGGCGTGCAACCTCCGGCTGTGGGCAACAGCCATTTTGTCCACGTGCCCTATGGCACCTTCAAAACCCAGTCCCGTTATTTGATCGTGGCCTGTATGGGCGATGCTTTTTATGGGAAATTAGCACAAATGCTGGACGATCCTGACCTGATGGACGCAAAGTTTGCTACTCAGCCCGTGCGTTGGCAGCACAAAGACTTCATTAACGCCCGCGTACAGGAGCATTTTGAGAAG
>JBFKSL010000400.1:0-4521 GCA_041626995.1 Ketobacter sp.
GCTATGTATGAGTTCTGGGCCAACCACCCTCAGTCCCTGCATCAGATGACCATATTGATGTCTGACCGAGGCATTCCTTATTCTTACCGCCATATGAATGGGTATGGTTCCCACACATTGAGTTTTTGGAATGATAAAGGCGAGCGCGTATGGGTGAAGTGGCACTTAAAAACCAATCAAGGCATAAAAACGGTTACCAATGAGGAAGCCGCCAGCTTGCCTTCCCATGGCGCGCAACAGGACTTAGTGGAAGCCATCGACAAAGGCGACTACCCAAGCTGGACCGTGAAAGTGCAAATCATGACGGAAGAGCAAGCCAAAACATATCACATCAACCCGTTCGATCTAACCAAGATCTGGCCCCATACCGATTTTCCGCTGATTGAAATCGGCAAGATGGAACTGAACCGCAATGTAGACAACTACTTTGCCGAAACTGAGCAAGCAGCCTTTGCTCCCAGCAACCTGGTTCCCGGCATTGGTGCATCGCCCGATAAAATGTTGCAGGCTCGTTTGCTGGCTTATCAGGATGCCCATCGCTATCGAGTAGGCGTGAACGTGAACCAGGTTCCGGTCAATGCTCCGCGCTGCCCTGTGAATCACTATCAGCGCGATGGCGCCATGGCAGGCATGTGCCCTTACCATAACAACAGCAGCGTTCAGGGGTCTGGTGCTAACTTCTACCCCAACGATCGTATTAATCAAGGCGCTCCAGCACCTGAACCCAGTGTTGCCGAACCACCTATGCCAGTGTTGGAAGGTGCCTGGATTGGCGCCCATGATATGAGTGAGGAAGATTACTCTTCCCAGGCAGGCAATCTGTTCCGCATCATGACAGAAGACCAGAAGCAACAGCTGGCCAACACCATTGCCGGTGGCTTAGTACAGGCAGAAAACTCCGTGCAGGAACGTATGCTGGCACAGTTCGCCAGCGCCGACCCGGACTACGCTGCCCGTGTAAAAGCCGCCATGGACAACTAATAAACCTTTACATTTTGCGCCGGGTGCTGCTGCACCCGGCAAACCTCCAAAACCATCACACTCAATACCACTGAGTTTGACAAAGCTCTTCAGTAAGCGCATAACTATTTCCAAAAAAGGAAATTGCTATGGCTTACACTGCCACACAGTGGAAACTTTACGGCAACACCATTCGCCTTAACGGGCATTTTATTTTTTATGTAGACAATGGCGTTCAAGGCGAGAAAGCTGACTTGCCCTGTATTTTATTACTGCACGGCTTTCCCACTTCCAGCTGGGATTGGGAGCGACTCTGGCCGCTACTGGAAAAAGATTTTCGCCTGATTGCCCTGGATCTTCTGGGGTTTGGTTATTCCGATAAGCCCTACCCCTATCAATATTTGATGTCGGAACAGGCAGATATTGCCGAATCTCTAATGCAAACTTTGGGTATTGATACTTTCCATGTACTGGCTCATGACTATGGGGACACCGTAGCTCAAGAATTATTAGCGCGGCAAAACGAGCAGGAGCAGCCCAACTGGATTTCCTTATGTCTACTAAATGGAGGTCTGTTTCCAGAGACCCACCGCGCCAAGTTTATTCAAAAATTATTGGCGTCTCCCCTGGGGCCTAGAATTACCCGCATGATGAAAAAGAAAGCCCTACTCAAAAATATGGCGGATATTTTTGGCCCCAACACACAACCTGATGAAGAACTTATTGAAGGGTTTTGGCAGATTATTAATTACAACAATGGTCGCCGTACGCTACATAAATTGATTGATTATATGCGGCAAAGAAAAGTGAATAGAGAGCGCTGGGTGGATGCTCTGAAACAAAGCAAGGTGCCCATTTGCTTAATCAACGGATCTATTGATCCAATATCCGGTAAACATATGGTGGAACGCTACAAAGCAGTGGTGGGCCCGCCGTTAATGATTTTCGATTTCACCGATATCGGCCACTACCCCCAATGGGAAGCACCAGAGCAAACAGCGACTTCCTATCGGCAGTTTTTAAAAACCATTACCAACGACAATAGCGGTTAAATACAAACAACCCCAAGCCATTACACCGGCCAAAATATCATCCACCATGATACCGAGGCCGCCATGGACATTTTTATCCAGCCAGGAAATGGGCCAAGGTTTTAAGATATCGAACAGACGAAACAGCACAAAGCCCAGCAACACCCAATACCATGTCAATGGAATTAAAAACATGGTGATCCAAAAGCCCACAAACTCATCCCACACAATGGCAGAATGATCGTGCACACCCCAATCTTTTGAGGTTTTTCCGCACAAATAAATACCCACCAACGCGCTGATCAATACCACCATCCCATACTGCCAGGTTACTAGCTGAGCCAACGGTAAATACAGCAACACCGCGGCCACCGTTCCCCAAGTGCCCGGCGCTTTGGGTGCCGCACCACTGCCTAAGCCAATGGCTAAAAAATGAATTGGATGTTTGAACGCGCTTTTTGGAAGGTGCTTCATAAGATTAAAAGTGTTGAAAGCCTTTTGCTTGAATGATTTTAGAGGGCGAGGCGGCCTCTCTGATACCTTGGCCCTCTACGACTTTACCAAATCGTGTAACAGGCAACATGAGCTGTTCTGTAATGGACGCTATCTTTGCACGATAATGCTCAGGCGCGGTAAAACATAACTCATAATCGTCCCCGGCGGAAGCCGCCCAAAGTTGAATGTCCTTCCCATCCAACAGAGGAAACTGAATTTGTTCCAGCAATGCAGAATTCAACAAGCCTTCAGCCAAAGGCAAACGGTTCAACTCCACATGGGCCGCCACCTGACTCGATGTCAAAACATGATTCAAATCCGCTAATAGCCCATCGGACACATCAATACAGGCAGAAGCATAGGGCTGAATATGTTGTGCAAGCAGGTTGCGTGGCAAGGGACGATTCAATCGCCGTCGAGCAACATTGAAATCATCATGCTCTAGAGCAACCTTTTTTTGCTCCAGAAACAAGCCCAATCCACCTTCTCCTAATCGGCCCGATACATATATATCATCATCAACGCTAGCACCGGAACGGGTCAACGCATCCCCTTGATCCACCAGCCCCATCACCTGAATGGAAATAGTCAACTGATCTGAGCGCGTGGTATCACCACCAATTAACGTAATTGGCACTTGTTGAATAAGCTGTTGCAAGCCTTCGCAATAACGTGCAATCCAGGCTTCGTCCTGATTAGGCAAACTTAAACACAAACTAAACCAGGCTGGTTGCGCGCCCATAGCGGCCAGATCACTTAAATTAACGGCTAAGGATTTATAACCAATATCTTCAGGCTGCGTATGAGATGGAAAATGAACGCCAGATACGAGAGTGTCTGAGGAGATAGCCAATTGCTTGCCTTCAGGGACAGTAACCAACGCACAATCATCGCCAATCCCCAGATCTACTGCCATTGCAGCACTATCGCAGGCCAGTTTTTTAAAATAGGTTTCAATTAAATCAAATTCACCCATGCCCGCGCGTGCTCCACTGGCTTTATGACTTAGCTTTCATTTCAGCCACACGTAAACGTTGCGCTACTTTATCTAAAATACCATTTACATATTTATGACTTTCTGTGGCACCAAAATATTTCGCCAACTCGATGCCTTCGTTAATGGCCACTTTGTATGGCACATCAATACGCTTACTTAGCTCATAGGTTCCGATGCGCAATATGGCCAGCTCTACTCGATCCAAGTCTTTAATATCGCGATCCAGTAGGGGTTTAAATGCATCGTCAATGCTATTCAACGTCTTGGGAATTTCATGAAGCAACTCATGAAAGTATTCCACGTCGGTTTTACGCATATCGTTATCAACGCGGAATTGGGTTTCAATCTCCCCAAGATTGGCGCCTGTCATCTGCCATTGATACAAGGCTTGTACGGCAAAACGGCGCGCTTTACGTCGCGCCGATGGGGAAGGTTTTTTCGCTGAGTTGCTCATCTACGTACGTCTACTATTAAAGGTTGCGAATCAGGCTGACCATTTCCAAAGCACCAATGGCAGCTTCGGCACCCTTGTTTCCGGCTTTGGTACCAGAGCGCTCAATTGCTTGCTCGATGGTGTCGGTGGTTAACACACCAAAGGAAACAGGAATGTCCGTGTCCAGCATCACGTTAGCGACGCCTTTGGTGCACTCTCCGGCCACATAATCAAAGTGGGGTGTGCCACCACGAATAACCGCGCCTAACGCAATAATGGCATCTGGATTACGTTTTTGGGCCACTTGTTTTACCGCCAACGGCAACTCAAATGCACCAGGAACACGAATCACTTCAATATTGCTTTCCGCAACACCCTGACGCACCAAAGCATCAATAGCACCAGTGAGCAGGCTTTCCACGACGAAGCTGTTAAAACGAGCTACCACGATAGAAAACTTGGCATCAGTAGCCTGAAAATTTCCTTCAACAACCGTTACGTTATTCATGAACGTTACCTTTTCTTATGTGTTTAAAATTAGCTGTCGGAATCGCTATCCACGTATTCCACAATTTCCAAATCAAAACCAGAAAGCGCATTGAAGC
>JBFKSL010000401.1:0-4518 GCA_041626995.1 Ketobacter sp.
GTCCTTTTGATTGATCAGGTCAGTGATTTTAAACAGCTCGTTCACACCCCAGGAAACCTGGCCTACACCCAAACGAAATTGGTAGGCATCTGCTTGGTGAATCCATAGTAACTCGCGGGCATCCAGTAAGTTACGCTCGTCATCCACACTGTCACCACGAGCAAACAGGGTGATTATCAATTGGTCCTGGTCGCTCAGATCCTGAATGTAATTCAGATTCAGCGCCGCCCCGCTATAGGATTGCTCCTCAACGTTTTCACCGGTTTCCCCATAGTAACGGGACTGAGCGTTGGCCCAGCCAGACAGTTGACCCATTTCAGCAAATGAGAATTGAAAGGGGAATACAGTAAGGAATAATGCTAAAGCTGCGTTAGGAAACAGCCACGTCTTCTTGATCATATTGTTTTTGTAATTTACTTAAGCCAATGATGTAGCTGCCACAAAACAGCACCACTACGATATAAACAGGAAAGATGGTTAAAAACATATTGGGTGTGTTGGCAACCACGTGGGCACCAATCATCAGGGAGAGTGATACACTGCTAACCACCGCCACAGTGAATACTCTGCCCAATAGGGTTTGACCAAATCGAGCGAAGAGAATTTCCAAACCTGTGCTACCGAATGAGGTAGTAACGAAATTTACACCACCCTGAAACAGACCGGAGGTAAGGGCTTGAGAGGGATCTTCCCGATTTGCCCAATAGGCCCACAGAAACCAGGTTATGGCCGAAAGAATGGAAACAGCGATCACGCGAATTTTGGGTGAATTAACTGCGCTTTTTACAACATTGACTAATTCACCCAAAACTTCACCTAATCTTTTCGTATGGTTTTTGCATAGGGCCGCAAAGCAAATAACATAAGCAGCATCAACATCAGCCCATTAATCGAACCGGCACTGCCTTCGGTAACTTCAATGTTGTTTAGCCCTTGATCAATCATATCATTGATCTCATCCAGAGGATCATTGTTGCCATCGCCACCACCAGGTATCAATTCCCCATTGGCGATTCGCTCAGCATCCTCAGAGGCTTTTTGTTTGGCTAGGGTGCAACGATCCGCATCCAATACCAGCACTTCGCAACGCCAATCAATGGCACGATGCACTGCCGCTTCACTGCCACGATTAAAGTGGGTAAGGAAATCATCCAACTCACCTTCATAAATCACATCGATTATATCTTCCAAGCTATTGGCGTCTTCCAGGCCGAGCATATCTTGCAGGTAACCTGTGTAAGAAAGATTGGCAGGTAATGCATCTAGGTTAACACCTAACAGATCCCCCAGTACCGAGGTATCACCCAAGCCCAAAGTATTATCCAGATCCAATTCTCGCAGAGTTTCCATAGATTGATCGGCAAAGGCATAACCAAAACCACTTTGCACAATGCCATAGCCTTGTTCAAAATTCTCAATACCTTCTGTGCCATAACGCAAATTGGGTTCCGGCTCAATCACTTCTTTAAGCAAGGGCAAATCAACAATTTCTGCAGTGGCTCGGCTGCTGTCGTTAATCAAACTGCCATCTCCCAGGGAATAATGCATACCCAACGGACGCGGTGCCTGCCCTTCTGGCGGGTTACGGAAAAAATGCGCGAAGTTATTACCATCACCGATATCCACATAGTGCTGCATCATGGCCAACACAAAAGTCAGTTCAGCACCGTTCATATTTTGGGGAATGACATTACTGGTGAGATCATCCCAGAAAGTGGATTCTGAAAATACCTGCATTAAACTGGCAGCGCCATTCACTAAATAGGCTCCTTCCAGCTCTGGAGCCGTAGCACCAATAGCCACGCCCAACATGCCTCCTAATGACATCCCATCAAACATTACCCGGTTGCCATCAATGGCTGGCAAGTTGGGGTAATCCTCATGCTCCCAGTGAGACACAGCATTATTCAATTGATAACGGGCATTATAAATAGCTACGTTGTGATCCACTGTACCCTGCACAAACATGCCCAGCAGATGCATGATGCTTAAGGGTGAAGAAATGGCAGTACTGATGTGGGGCTCTTTAAAACTGTCGTAAACCGTCACTCGCGAACCATGGTTAGGATGATCAATGGCAAGAGTAGCCATCCCCAAGCGATCCCCCATGATGTAACCTGAACGGGTCAACTCTTTTGTGTTGCCCAACCCATGGCCCCATACTGATACAGGAACAGGTGCGCTGCCTTCCCACTTCGGTAGTGTTAACAGGAATTCAGCACGGCTGCGAGAAGGATCAGCAATGTATTCATAGGGAGGATAAACGCCGCCATCAGTGGAACGGAAGTTGGTGATAGACATTAAACCTTTTAACGTCACCAAACCATAATCAGGATCGCCAATACTATCGGTAACCGCCAAATCGCGAATATAGTTTGGACGCTGCAATGCGATTTGAATCATCTTGCGCATTGGATCAACCACTTCGCTTTCTTTGCGAACGGTGAACCATGTGAAAGACAGAACATTATCGCGCGCAATACCCAGTCCATCCATATCACTCAGAACAGGGTTATAGACATAATTCAAAACCCAACCGGCCTGACCGGCCAAAGCTTTCTGCACGCCTTCTGTCGCGGCAAAAATCTCCTGGCCATTCACTTCCGGCGCAGCGTTAAACGGTTCTTTAAACAGTACCGCAATATACTTTTCGCCAAACTCCAGTCGAGAACGAGGCCACGCGATAATTACGGGGCGAGGCTCACGAAAATCTCTTTGCGGTTGCGCAGCGGTGCTTAACGACACCACCATAGGTACACGCTCACCAGTGCTGCGGTTATACACATGTAAGTGGCCTTCACCATCTTTTGGGATATCGTGAAACGGCCATTCGTTCAACTCGAACAGAATAGGGCCTAATGCAGAGAAACCTGTGCTGTTATTAAAAACCTGTGAAGGGTGAAACGTTGAAGGAAATTGCGCTCGGGCTGGAAGTAAGGTTCGCACGGATCCGCTGGTGCGTTTATCTAAAATGGAATCGCTAAAATTGTAGCGGCCAACCGTATTACGAAAAACATCGCTGGGGAAAGGCAAGCCACAGGTATCTTGCGCAAGTGGATTACAACTGCTGGCGGGAGAAATACCTCCGGCGTGGGTTGCCTGCATCAACATAAAGCTGCACAGCGCCACTAACGCCAAGTGAATTTTTCTAACCGCTGAGTGATGTAAAACGAAAGTAGAACGCCCCATCGCTTCTCTCTCTTATAATAATAGTTCGCGAATACAATCCACGGTTTCCTGACTTTTCACAATTCCCTGGTGATCTGCCTGAACCGCTTTCCATGTGACGATGTTATTGCTGTCCTTCCAGCCGAGATCTTCTCGGCCATGGCTGTGGAGCGCTGCGACAATTTGGGTGATATCAGCTTCCACTAACTCGTCTGACGCTTGATAAGTTAGTAAGTTTTTCAATCGCTTATCATACGCACCCCACCACTCTACCAACATTTCTACAGTAACTTCAATGCCAATTGATTCGAGATATTGTTGCAGCCATTGTAACTTTTTGTTGTGGTCTGTCAGCTGATTAAAATCAGGGTATTTATCCATGGTTAACCCTAATTCCACAGCAAACATAAGCCGTTGAAAATCTTCGTCGAAGGTGATTTCATGCAGCCCATCAGCAAAACCACTATCCATCATAATTAAGCGCGGTAATTCTTGGTTAGTAGCGCTGAGTTGTTGCAGAATTTCATATCCCAACACCCCCGCCATTGACCAACCTATCAGGACAACCTGACCACCCACTAAAGACTGTTGCTGTAATAGTTGGGCAATTTCATCTGCCGCCTGCTGAAGAGGATCTGAGTGGCTGGCAGTGGCCGGTAAAGAAACCGCATAGCAGGAGAAATCTGTCAGCCCCGCCACCATTTGACCATAGGCATTGGGTAAACCTAATGCGGTGGGCAAAAACACCAATTGAATTTGGCTTTGGGTGTCAGGGTTTATGGCATCAATTCGAAATCTGTCGGCTCGTTTGCGGCAATCATCCAACGTTAAAGACAGCTGGTTACCTGTTTGCTGTTGCGCGTTTTGCGCCAGCTCTCGGATAGTTGGATATTGAAACAACTGAGCCACTGTAACCGGCAAACCCAATTTATTATTTAGCGCAGCGACCACTTGCGTAGCATTAATTGAATGGCCACCGTATTCAAAGAATGAACGAGATATATCGTTTACAGAACGCCCCAGCACCTGCCCCCATATATCCGCTATCTGTTGTTCCAATTTCGTCTGCGGCAAATCAACCGCTTCATCCTGATTTACTGATTGTGCAAGCAGAGCCGAAAGAACAACCTGACCATCATCATCTCGTTGAAACGGCTCATCGCATAGGTGAACAGCGCACTCGGGGTTATGCACCTGCGGCTGACTGGAAATCAAATAGTCTTGCAATGTGAATGCTGGAACGTTAGATGGAACTTGGCTAGTATCCACGTAAACATCCAATTGTTGCATGCTGCGTTGAAACCAGTTTATGTGACGCAGCATAACCGGGTTAGCACTATGGATTCCCAC
>JBFKSL010000402.1:0-4478 GCA_041626995.1 Ketobacter sp.
ATACCGAGCTTATTTACAAACACCAGTTTGTCATGGCCACGAATTTTTACCGCTAACTTACAATGCTGCTCGCCTTCGCTAGTTTCTTGGATAATCCAACCACCCACTTGTATTTGGTCTACCGCCTGCAGAGCCACTTCCAGCTCTTGCTCAGATATGGAGCGCATTGTTACGAATTCTTCTGTATCCGAATCCACCGTTGAATCATTGAGCATATCATCGGTTTTAGATTCAGGTTGAGCAGATTCCGATTCTGTCACTTGCTCAACCACTTCAAGCTGTTGCTCTATCTTTTGTTTTTCTGATTCTTCCTCGGCTTTTCTTCTTTGCTCTTCTTTAGCCTGAGCCAATTGTTCATTACGAATATCCAGCCATTGCTGATATTTAGCTTGAAAGTGATTATCTAAGGCGTGATCCCAGTAATAGCTTTTTTGAACCACTTGCAATACACCACCTTCCAAAGCTTGAGCAAGCTGAAGCGTTGTTTTTTTCGCTACGGTTTTTCCACTTTGGCTTACCAATACCCAGGCTTCTTCATCTTGCCCTCTTAAGGTGATGCGGCATAGTTCATGACTGCCATCTCCAGTCTTCATCCGCAACCATTCCCCTTCCTTAAGGGACTCGATGGTATCCAATGCTTTTTGCCCGACTTTTGAAACTTCTACTGAAGTAACATAGCCTGAGGCCAATTTAAGATTAGGCACCGCCTCCATACTTGGCAACGCACCATTTAACATAGCGCTGAACACCAGCTCTAGTGGATCAAGAGCGGCAGCAAGCAACTCCTCACCATCGACACTGATCAGCAAGGCTTTCAGATTTTTCATCATCACCGGGTAGAAGCTTCGATACTTTTCCCGTTGTTGTTCATCAGCACAGCCTTCAGCAAATTCGATCAGAGATTCAGTCGTTCGAAGCTGTCGCTTCCAAGTGTTACCTTGATCCCCTTCCCTCATAGAGGTGAGAAGTAGTGATTTACGCCATTCCCCATGCAAAAAACCCACAAGCTCTCCGGGCAAAAATTTCCCTGCGGCAATGCGATTCAATTCCTGCACTACTCGTGGTTCTGCTACCTTTTCTTTTCGCCTTGCTGTTTCCAGATTACGCAATTGCTTCTCAATTTTTTCTACTTTTTGGTTTTGCCCTGCAAACCAAGTCTGAGATTCAATGCAGATACTGTTAAATTCACCCACATCTTTCTTAAATTCATTCAGGATGCGATTGGAAAATTGATTGAGTTGCGCGCGATTTACTTTCCTGCTTTTTTCAGTACTGCTTAACAATGCCAAATAGGCCTGATTTAGAAAACGGCGCACTAAATTTTGCTGCGCAAAAAAGAAGGAATAATCTAACAGCACATAGCGAATCACGGGCACACGCAGCTGACTAAACCAGTTTTGCGCATCTGCATCCAGCTGATGCTCATCCAGCAATGTATCAAACAGCTGATCCACTAATTGAATAGCGCCCCAATCGGGCTCTGCAACAGGCAACGCGATATGCTGATCGCTGCAACGTTCAATTAACGCACTCACCACTGAACAATGCATTTCTGCGACATTTAAGGTTTTTTGAATTTGGTAGAGTTTGTCTTTCAGTAATTCAAGGGAAGGTTTGGTTCGCTTAGGAGCCAATGCGATTTTATCAGTGAGCGGTTCTTCCAGGCCCAAACGCAATAATTCCACAACCAGACGCGCCCCTATGCGAGGCGCTGCTGTGCTAGTTTGTTCTGTAGTGGGCTGTTGCGACATCAATTACTCGATTTGATTCGTGTTTTTACTCGACCCTTTTCAAAAACCACCAACTCTCCTGGTTCCATCTGCGTCCAACTTTCATTTTCAGTTAAAGGCGCAGTGGCAATCACTGTAACGATATCGTTTGGCGTGGTTTCATCGGTAAAGTTCACAGAGAGTTCATGATCCTTTAATTTGGCCACGCCAAAGGGGCTACAGCGAGTAATCCAGCACAGCTTGGTGCTACAGTAACAGTATAGATATTTTGAGTCGCTTAGCAGGATATTAAACACCCCCATACGGCGCAATTTTTCACACTGCACATGAAGATAGTCTGCTAACTGGCGGTGACCACGAGGATAGCCGTTAAAATGGGATCGCATGCTATCGAGGATATAGCACAATGCATATTCACTATCGGTACTGCCAGTTGGGTGGTAAAACTGTAAAGGCAGCTTTTTCACCCCCCTAAGCTGACCGTTATGAGCATAAACCCAGTTTTTACCCCACAGTTCGCGCTGAAATGGGTGGGTATTTTCAAGCGTCACCTTGCCCACATTGGCCTGACGAATATGACTAATCACCATATGGCTTTTTATTGGGTAACGCTTAATGAAGTGTGCAATTTCGGAATGGGCACTGGCATCTACATCCTTAAATTCCCGCACCCCTTTGCCTTCAAAGAAAGCGATTCCCCAACCATCTTTATGAGGGCCAGTCTCACCCCCCCTTTTCATTAGGCCTGCAAAACTAAAGCAGATATCTGTTGGTACATTGGCGCTCATACCCAATAGCTCACACATTGGATTACACCTGCTCGGGCATATGAGCCGCGATATCAGCGGCAATTTGATCTAGCTTTTGACGATGGGCAGCCTGTCCAAAGATATTTTTATAGCGAGTAGCAAATGCAAACACAGCTTTGGCCAAATCCCCTTGTTTTCTGGGCAGCACATGAAAATGAACATGGGGCACATGTTGATTGGCTGCAGGACCATCATTTAGAAACACATTATTACCATCGCAGGGTAATCCACAGGCTTTCTGAGCATCAATAACGGCGATGGATACGTCTAAAAGGTGATTGCGAATTTGAGAAGACAATTCACCTATATAAGTAGCGTGTTGTCGGGGAATAATCAGAACGTGACCAGGGCGCATGGGGAATAAATCCATAAACGCCATACAATCTTCATCTTGATATACGATACTGGCGGGTTGTTCGCCTTTTAAAATGGCACAAAAGATACAGCTCGACACGAAATATTAATCCTATTCAGTCTTTTTTAGGATCATCTAACATAAACTCATCGTCGTCAAAGCCTGTGTCTTCATCTTCATCTTCCTGTTCTGGAAATACAGTGGGCGCGTCCAACATTTCATCAATAGTTTGATTCAACTCTTCTTCCGACTGCTCCATGGCTTCTTCTTGCTCATTAAGCATTTCATCCAGCTCATCCAGCCCTTCTTCAGCTGACGCTACCTCATCATCAAAATCGTCGTCAATTTCAATCAGTTCATCATCGTCCAATTCCAGTGGCTCAGCTTCATTTATGTATTTTTCTTCCGCTTCTTTCGGGGGCGGAGGCTCCACAGGCGCTGCGGGTGGCTCACCTGGTGATTCTTCAGCGGCAGTTTGAGGAGAAGGTTCGTCGCTGGTTCGAATTTGAGTTGCCTCGTCTTCCAAATCCATTTCCGACTCAGCTTCTAAGTCAGCCGCCAACTGCTGTTCCAAAGATTGCTCAGGTGACGGTTTCGATTTTTTCTCTTTCTTCTGCTGTTGAATGTTATGAATTTCCTGGACTACTCGAGTTTGCTCTTCTGCCGTTTTACGCAAGAATTTAATATAGAAAAAGACACCAACGCCGATTATGGCAACATTTCCAAGGATAAATATCGAAGCCAATAGAACCCAATTGCTGGCCTCTTCTTCCTCTGTTTCTTCTATCACTGGCTGTTCGGTAAACTCATCGGCGATTACCGGATCCTCCATAACAGGGAGCTCTTCTTCCACTTCGTCTTGGAGGGGTGGCATATCATCCGGTGGCAACTCCTCCACATCCAGATTCGGAATCTCCATGGCACTTTCGTCAAACGTTACCGGTGGTTCCAATTCTGCATTTTGTGTCTCTGCCTCCTCATCTAAGGGCTGCGGGGTCAATGTCTCTGCGTTCATTCCTAGTGGCGTGTAATCCACTATGTATGGCCCTTGAACCAATTCGAAATGCTTATTGTTAATGGAGGTACCAGATACTTTAATAAGTACTTCGTATTCACCCTCCGCCCCGAAAGGCAGAATATCAATATGCCAGTTGCCATCTTCTTCTTGGGTTGCATTTTGAATCGTTTTTTCGCCTTTGGGGTCGGTGATTTGTGCAACCAATACCAATTCTTCTTCTTTCACCAAACCGGCCATGGGAGTCAGCTGAAGGTACTGTACCACCTGGCCATCTTGGTCACGGTATTGTGTGTCCACCGCCATAACATTTCGGTGCACAGTCACTTTTTGGGTTTTCTTACGCTTGAAGGTTTTGCCGTCAACGATCACAGAGAAGCTATGTTCTCCTTCGGTGATGGTGCGACCGAGCTTGGCGGAATATATGCCATCCTCAGGAACTTTGGGCGTTCCATCTGGGTTATGGGACAACTTGCCTTCAAAGCTTTCTCCAGCAGAAGTGTCTTGTCTGAAGGTGATGTCCATTAACTCCAAGAAGTTTGGATTGGTGATCACCCTGCCCTGCTCAT
>JBFKSL010000403.1:0-4472 GCA_041626995.1 Ketobacter sp.
GATTAAAGCCCTATACAGCGCTTCACAGGCGGGCGTGGAAATCAAACTGATTGTTCGCGGCATGTGTTGCTTACGTCCAGGCATTTCTGGTGTTTCCGATAACATTGAAGTGCGCTCCATCGTGGGCCGTTTTTTAGAACACACTCGGGTGTACTACTTTCATCGCAATGGTGATTACGAAATCTTTTTCGCTAGCGCCGACCTTATGGAACGCAATCTCTATCGCCGTGTAGAAGTAGGCTTCCCCATTATCGACAACAAATTACGCAAACGGGCATTCAAGGAAGGGCTAGAGATCTACCTGAAAGACAACAGCCACGCCTGGGTGTTAGATAGCGAAGGCAACTACCATCGAGTTACCACCGCCGAAGAGGAAGAAAAAATATCTGCACAGCAATATCTGATGGATAAGCTGGGCTAAATCAGTTTTGTGCGGTAAACATTGATCTGACTATACGTTTCTTTGGCGTTCCCGTTTAGAATGAGTTGAAAACATTTTTTCTCGGGAATGCCAAATGAAAACGGTCGTTAGCATCAGCCTGGAATCCTCTGAGCACGATTACGAATTCACCACTGAATTTCTGGGTCAGAAATTCCACGTTAAACGCATAGGCGTGGACAAAGACACAGAGCAAGCCGAACTATTAATCAGCCAATGGCAATACAAAGCCGATGCCATTGCTCTGGAAGGCCTGCGTGATCACCAGCGGGTAGGCACCTTTGAGCTGCAACAGAAACTGATCAACAAGCTCGAACACATCAGCGATGATACCCCCATCACCAGCGGCACCCGTTTGCGGGAAATCCTGCAGGAATGGGCCATTCGCCATACTCAAAACAGCCTGCAAGGATTCTTCAACAACAGTAACGTTTTGATTTTCAGTGGAATGAATCATTTTCGCTCAGCCTCTGTGCTCACAGAATTTACCGAAAACCTACGCTTTGCCGATCCAGTTCTGCAACTGGGGATTCCCAAGTTTCTAACTTCCTTCCACGCCTTGGAATTATTCGCGAAAGGTAGCCACCAACTGCTGCGCTGGTCACCTCCCCATGTGTTGTCCCCTTCTATTGCGCCAGTAAAAGAGTGGAATCACTACATTATGCGCAAGGCCATGCATAAAGCCGATGTGGTAGTGGCCCACTTTGAGGAACTGGAACGCTACGGTTTAGAAGAATTGGCAGGAAAAACCGTGATTACGTCGTCGGTGTCGGAAGAGCGACTCACCGCTTTACATGACCGCGGTGTAAATATGGTGCTGGACTACGCACCGCAACCTTTCGAACACACCATCAGCATCGTCGTGCTGGAAGCACTGATTCTGGCAGCATTAGATAAAAACCGGGATCGAGTCACCGATGATGATCTGCTGGAAATTCTGTCTGACTTAAACTTGGAACCGCGCAATTTATACCCGTGCGGATTCAAACGTAGCAGTCGTTTTGCCTTTGTGATTCACCCCTTATCACAACAGTACTTTCGCAATGCGATGAAAAGCATGGATTTAGTGTCAAAAGTTTCCCCGCCGGTGGTCATGAACACTTTGGAACGCATCATTGCCTACTCACCGCCCTTTGTGTATTCCCGCGTCACCGGTGTGAAGTCACCTACCGGAGCGGAAGCCGAAGGCTGGCTAATCACCGTGGGCGGCACCCCAAAAGAGATCATGGCCCACAGCCCGGAATTCACCTATCGCCGCTTATTGGCCGCCGCAGATATGGCGAAGAAACTGGGTGCACAGATCATGGGGCTGGGGGCTTTCACCAAAGTAGTGGGCGATGCCGGAGTAACGGTAGCCAAGCGCGCGCCCCTGCCCATCACCACCGGCAACAGCTACAGCGCATCCGGTGCATTGTGGGCAGCCCATGATGCTATTCATAAGTTGGGGCTAGTGAAAGTCGGCCCCAGCGGCAAGTTTGAAGGCAAGGCCATGGTGGTGGGTGCCACCGGCGCTATTGGCTCCGTGTGTGCCCGCTTATTAGCCAAGGCCGCCAGCGAAATTTATATGGTGGCACCAGAACCCGGTAAACTGTTAGCGCTGAAAGAAGATATTGAGCGGGAAACCCCAGAAGCGGTTGTGCATGTAATGGCCCACACCGATAAACACCTGGGCGAAATGGATATGATCGTCACCGCCACCTCTGGTGCAGGCAAAAAGATTCTCGACATTATGCAAGTAAAACCTGGCTGCGTGATTACCGATGTGGCGCGCCCATTAGATATTTCTGCAGAAGACGTAGCCAAACGCCCCGATGTTTTGGTCATCGAATCCGGTGAAATTCGATTGCCGGGCGACGTACACATGAAAAATATTGGCTTGCCTAAAGGAGTGGCGTATGCCTGTTTGGCTGAAACCATTGTGCTGGCTTTGGAAGGCCGCTACGAAAACTTCACCGTTGGCCGTAACATTGAATGGCAAAAAGTACGTGACATCTACAAGATGGGCTTAAAACATGGGATGGAGTTAGCCTCCATTTCTGGAGTGAATGGTGTTTATTCAGAAGAAGATTTAGCCAACGTAAGAAAGCTCGCTCTAGAGAAGCGGCAGCAAGCATAAGCTATCTTATTCATTCAGTTACGGGAACAGCGTAATTGAGAATTTCAGGATTCCATTTCACCTTTCCAGCTTGCGAGGACGCCACTCGAAGTGCAATTCCTGGCACCCCTCCATCATTAAACAATACCAGATGAACGCCTTTTTTCAGCAATTCATAATGATCGGACAGCACCAGCTTACCTTGTTGCTGAATGCGTGAGATAGTTTCCACACTTACCTGCTTACTGCCCAAAAACACCACCTGCGCCTCCAACTTATTAGGAAATTGCTCACTATCCTGCGGATTTAATTTATCAAAGTGGAATTTATCTCCCCGATAACGTTGCAGAGCATCAAATAAAGAATCGTCCTCAACCACTAATACAGAAACATGGGCACTCTTGTTAAGACCTTCTTCAAATTCAATCACCTTAACCAGTAGAGCCGCGGTTAATGTGGCTGGCAACTCTCCGCTATGCCCAGCCACGGCTATCAGCATCACCAGCAAACTCATTATGTATCTAAACCAAGACATGATTACATCTCCAACCGTATGCTGAAGGTATAAACACGAGTATTCACCTGAGGAATTAAAGAGTTCTGAAAACCATCATTATCTATGCCGTCGTCCCCGCTTCCCGCGCTTTCCACTCCAGGCTGCAGATAATCTTCCTCAAACAGGTTTTCTACTTTGAATTGAAATTGAAACGGCTTCAATTGAAATAATAAAGCCATATCCACTGTAGCATAAGAAGCTGCTTTACGATTCTCGGTACGATCACTATTGGAATCTGCACGCAAAGGGTTTTGCGAAAACAATTCACGCTCTGATGCCCAATTAAGTCGAACGTTTCCATTCCAATGCTCCCCTACGGGCAGATTCATCATAAGGTGTACTTTATGGGGTGCCACATCGCCCTGGTCATCATCCCGATCCACCCACTCAGCCAATACATTGTCATACTGTTGGCTAGCTGTGGCATCAGTATAAGTGTAAAAAATATTACCCGTAATATCGGATGACCCCGGCACAAAGTTTTTAAATCGATATTGGCCACGATATTCCACACCCCAAATATCGCGCTCACCCACATTCTGCGCTCCAGCAATTACGTTTTCGTACTGAGCATAATAAAGAGAGGCATCATGTAAGAAATACCGGGTCTGATAAATAGTAATAAATTCAAGATTACGCGCTTTTTCTGGTTTTAAATCCTCATTGGCAGAGCGACCGCTGAAAGCACCATACAAATCCTTGGGAGAAGGCTCTTGAAAAGCTTCACCGTAAACCAGTTTAAAGGTCACGTCTGGCTTCCAATGATAAATTACGGCGCCGCGAGGATTCAGCTCACTGCCGTACACACTATTGTCATCCCAGCGCAACCCGGCATTAAAACGCCATGCACCAAGATCATAAATAACCTGTCCGAACACACCACGATCAATGGTATTTGATGTGTTATAGCCGGGCTGTTCAGATTTTCCTATTGAAGGAGATAACGGCGATGGATTCAATGAACTGATGGTCGCAGCATCAAGCACACCAGAACCATCGGAAGACAAGCCATCGCTTGACGTAGCCGCCTGGGCTGGGCAGATGCCATTGCCATCCCAATAATTACAAATCATATAAACTTTACTAAGCGCTTTTTGTTCGTACTTAACGCCTCCGCTAAGCGAGACATTACTGGCTAGTTGATAGGTATACTTTTGCTCAAACCGCCAGGCGTCGTTATAAGAATTCCAATTGCTTAAGCTAACAAAATTGGCGAGGGACTCTGCCCAATTACCGTAAATATAATTCTCCCGATACAGCAATAGGGAATACACTTTAAACGCCTTTGACAATTCAGATTCATTTTCCAAATAAAGTTGACGAGACTCGTGCACCCATGAGGAATTGGGCTGACCATCGGAAAAAGAATAATAAGGCCCGTA
>JBFKSL010000404.1:0-4462 GCA_041626995.1 Ketobacter sp.
CCACCCCGGCCACCCCAGGGCAAACAGAAAAGTTACCGTTACATATTCCTGTTGCCATGGGTTTGGTGGGCGCAGAAGGTGAAGATTTACCATTAAAGCTTATTGACGGCACCAAGCTTAGTCGGGATAACCCGGTTCTTCAGCTGACCGAGGCTCAACAAAGCTTCACATTTGTTGACTTGGATGAGGCTCCGATAGCCTCTTTATTTAGAGGGTTCTCTGCACCAGTGAGGGTGGAATACAGCCAAACGAAACAAGAATTAGCCTTTTTAATGGCCCATGATAGTGACGGCTTCAATCGCTGGAATGCGTGTCAAAAACTGATTGTTGGTGCACTGAAAGATCTAATGGCTGCTTACGATGCCAAACAAGATTTCGCCGTCGATAAAGATTTATTAGAAGCATTCCAATCACTGCTTACCAATACTGAGCTGGATCAAGCTATGGTGGCTAAAATGTTGGAGCTTCCATCCCAACAATTTATGGCAGAGCTGTTACCCAAGCCGGTGAAAGTGGATGCCATTTATCACAGCCTGGAAACCTTAAAACAACAGTTAGCAAAAGGGCTATATGCAGAATTGGTGGGTGTGTTGGATCGCATACCGTTGGCGAAAAGCTATGAATTCAACGCGCAAGCGATGGCGCAGCGCAGCCTGCGCAATGTGTGCATGAGCTATCTAATGGCCTTGGAGCAGGATGAAATTGTAGCGCGTTGCGTTGAGCAATATCACCAAGCTAGCAACATGACCGATCAATTAGCGGCATTTCGCGCTTTGGTGCACTCCAATCGCACCGAAAAACAGCAACTCATTGACGATTTTTATCAAAAATGGAGTGATGAGGCTTTGGTGGTTGACCAATGGTTCATGGTGCAGGCCACGGCGCCACAACCGGACACACTGAATCAGGTGAAAAGGCTGATGCAGCACGCGGCGTTTGAAATGACTAATCCTAACAAGATTCGATCATTGATTGGTGCTTTCTGCAACAATAACCCAGTTAATTTTCATCGTGACAATGGAGAGGGCTACCAGTTCCTCGCAGATCAGATAATTGAATTAAACAAACTCAATCCTCAGGTGGCTTCTCGAATGGCTACTCTGATGACCCGTTGGGCAAATTATGATGAACAGCGTGCACAAAAAATCAAAGACCAACTTGCACGTATCCAGCAAGAGCAACTGTCCCCTGACGTTTATGAGGTGGTTACTAAGGCCTTAAATCAGTAACGCCTAAGCCACCAAGAACGCTCAGTCACAAAAAACGGGAGTGGTTAAAAAACACTCCCGTTTTAGTAATAAACATAAGATCCGTAGTTCTTATCAAGAATAAGTATTTGTATGCCGACTTAATGTTGGTTATTTTATGACGTTAATTCAGGTGATAAATAATTCAAAAAAACTCTGCAAATTATGGATTTTAAATCGGTTTGTGTGCCGAAATTTGCAAAATAGGGGCTAACTACGCACCTGAAATTTGATTTTTATTTTTTGGAATGCGTATGAACGTGCGAGTGCTGGTAATATTTTTGTCCATGCTGATGGGTGTGGTTTTGGCTCATGCTAACCCCTTAGGCGATGGGCTTACCCCTTATGGCGCAGAACAAGCTGCCAATCAAGATGGCAGCATACCCAGCTGGGATGGTGGCATAACACCAGATAAAATGCCAAAGCTGAAAAAAGGCCTGGAGAATCCATTTAGCAACGAAAAGCCGCTCTACATTATCACCTCAAAAAATGCAGCCGAATACGAGCAGCTGCTTACTATAGGGCAAAAAACGCTGCTTAAGGCCTACCCCGAATCCTACAAAATCCCTGTTTACCCCAGCCACCGAACTGCGGCTGCTCCTGGGTGGGTGTATGACAATATCGCTAAGAATCATCAATCTGCCCAGTTAGTAAATGGCGGTAACGGCATTCGAAACGCCTTTGGTGGCGTGCCGTTTCCAGTACCAAAAAATGCAGAAGGGAAATATGATCCATACAGAATTATCTGGAATCACCTAACCCGGTGGCGAGGTATATACGTATCGGCAGAAACCTCTGAAGCCCCTGTGCATGCTAATGGTGCATATTCCTTGGTTACTGCAGAGCAAGAAGCGGCCTTCCTCTTTTATGACCCTAAACGGGATTTCAGTAAGCTTGATAACAAACTCACTTACTTTTTGGCTTCCATTAAACAGCCTGCACGCATGGCTGGTGGTGCGGTACTGGTTCATGAAACCTTGGATCGCACCGAGGAAGAACGTTTAGCCTGGATCTATAGCTCGGGTACACGTCGTGTACGAAGGGCTCCCTCCGTAGCTTATGATATGCCTGTGGCCAGTTCCGATAACCTTATGACGGCCGACGATGTGGACATGTTCAACGGTGCGCTGGATCGTTATGAGTGGGCTTATGTGGGCAAGCAGGAAAAGCTGATTCCCTACAATAATTTTGAGCTCAGTAATCAAACGGCCAACCACGAGCAAGTATTGTTAAAAGGCCATATTAATCCGGATCTGACGCGCTATGAGCTGCATCGAGTATGGGTGGTGGAAGCCACATTAAAACCCGATGTGCGCCACATTTATCACAAACGCCGCTTTTATATTGATGAAGACACCTGGGGCATTGTACAGGCAGATCAATACGATTCCCGAGGTGAACTCTGGCGGGTTCACCTATCCTATATGGTCAATTACTATCATATACCGGTGACCTGGTCGGCATTAACCGCTAACTATGACTTAACATCACGGCGTTACTTTGCTGGATTTTTGGATAACTCCAACGGAATAGCCTTGAAGTTTGATGATAATCTACCACCTGAGTCGTATTTTAAGCCACAAGCTTTACGGCGCCGGGGAAGGTAAATCGCAAACTAGCGCATATAGCATAAATTTGGTGGAACATAGGCCAATAGTCTATATAAATAGGGACAGAATACATTTGTTGCGCGTTTTTCACACGTGGAGTTGGTTTAATATCGTGGGCAACCAATAATGCTCATGCCGTGGCCTGGTAGTTCATATACTGGGCTGTTTGTATTTGTTTGGATAAAAAATAATTATGAGTCAATCTGATTTGATAAAACGTATTAGTTGTGTGGTTGCTGCAGCCCTAATCTCAACAACCGTAAACGCAATAGATAATATTGAAGATCTCAAACCCCGCCCAGCCTTAAAAACCAACAAAGCCACGGAATACCTGCTAACCGACGTTACCACAGCAGGAGACAATGTGGTTGTGGTAGGTGGCAGGGGGCATATTCTAGTATCTACCGATAACGGCAACAGTTGGGCGCAATCAGAAGTACCGGTACAGCAGCTGTTAACCTCTGTGTATTTTCCTTCAGCGCAAAATGGTTGGGCCGTAGGTCATGAAGGTGTCATTCTTCATAGTGGAGATGGAGGTAAAAATTGGGAGCTGCAATTTGCCAATCCTTACAAAAAACTCAGCAACGAAGAAATGGATAGTCTTTCTGAAGAAGAATTTATGACCTTGCCACAAAAAGGCTCACCATTATTAGACGTTTGGTTTCGCAATGATAAGCAGGGCTATGTCGTAGGGGCTTATGGAATGTTTTATGGCACCAGTGATGGTGGAAAAACCTGGCAGAGCGTAGCTGACCGAATTGAAAACTTTGATGGCTGGCACCTGAATGCCATTCAGGGCAATGAGGATGGTGTGGTTTATATTGCTGGTGAAAAGGGCGTACTGTTCCGTTCTAATGATCACGGTGAAACATGGAAAACATTGCAAGCACCCTATGATGGTTCCTTCTTTAACATATTAATTGGGCATCAGCCTAATGATGTTTTCATTTTTGGATTGCAGGGCAATACGTATAAATCGACCGACCAGGGTGACACATGGATGGAGGTGGACGCTAAGACCTCTGATGGTTTAATGGGGGGCATTGTGCTCGGTAATGGCGGTGTAATGATCGTTGGAAATTCCGGTGTGATTACCACTAGCCAAAATTCTGGTAACACTTTCAAAGCAAAAAGTACCAAGCAACGTAAAGCCCTTCTTGCAGTTGAAAAAATGCCAAATGGCAAGCTGGTTATGGTTGGTCAAGGCGGAGTTCGCATCGAATCCGTTGAGTTGAATTAGGTTTTACTTAGAATCCAAGGGTCATTATGTCTACTAAACAAAGTTCAATTCTTGAAGAAACAGTCTTCAAACTGCGACCAATCTTATTAATCGGTTTTGTGCTGCTAACCGCTTTTTTTGCCTTTAAAGCTACTCAAGTAAAATTGAGCACCGAATTTGAAAAAATGGTGCCTTTGAAACACGAGTTTATTCAAAATTTGCTTAAGCATCGTGATGATATGAGTTTGGGTAATGACGTCCGTATCGCAATTGAGGTCACCGAGGGTGATATATTCCAGGATGATTTTCTACAATTATTGAAAAACGTTACCGATGAAGCGTTTTACCTGAAAGGCGTTGATAAAGCCAAAATACAATCGCTCTGG
>JBFKSL010000405.1:0-4455 GCA_041626995.1 Ketobacter sp.
AATTTAAATGAAGAGCCTTTTGTGGAAGATATTGCCTGACGGGTAGTTTATTAATATCGATTAAATACCAACTGGCCAGCCCCTGTGCTTGATTATGTCTGCTGGCGACTCATATCAAGCGCAAAGGTGGTTTCTCTGGTGTGTTACTCAGGATGCGTTCCAAACTGAATGCGGAGAGCGGGTACTAAGCCAACACCTCTGCTATTTGTTCGCCCATACTCACGGTTCGGCCCGCTTGCAGTGAATCATTCCATTTCACTTTGTCTGGGCCAAATAAAACGATCGCGGTGGAGCCCAGTTTAAAGCGGCCCATCTCTTCGCCTATGGCCAACTCAATACTTTCTGGCTGAGTCTGATAGTCAAAGCGCTTAATCTGTCGTTTGGGTGGCGTGACCATACCTGCCCAAACCGTTTCGATGCTGGCCACAATCATGGCGCCCACCAGAATTACAGCCATGGGGCCTAGCTCTGTTTCAAATAAGCATACCACTCGCTCGTTACGGGCAAACAGGTGCGGTACTTGGCTGGCGGTTAGATTGTTTACGGAGAACAGTTGGCCCGGTACATAGATCATTTCCTTTAATGTGCCGCCAAAAGGCATGTGTACGCGGTGGTAATCTTTGGGGGATAAATAGACGGTCGCAAAGTCACCGTTCACAAAAGGCTTTGCCGTTTCGTCATCGCCGCCCAGCAATTGCGTCAGGGTATAGTGGTGGCCTTTGGCCTGAAAAATTTTGTCCTCTTCAATTTTCCCCAGTTGGCTAATGGCGCCATCGGCCGGGCAAGCGATGCCCGTTTCCGTGATGGGGCGTACGCCTTCCTTTAAAGCGCGGGTAAAAAAATCATTAAAGCAGGCGTAGGCGTGTGGGTCGGGCTCCGCCGCTAATGACATATCAATGCCATATTGATTGAGAAAAAAATCAATAAAGGTGTTCTTTACCGTTGGCCAGCGCGATTCTGCAAGCACACCTACGCAGCGTGAAAGCAGGTGTTGTGGCACACAGAATTGGGGTAAAACTTTCAGTCGATCTAAAGCGGAATTGGTCATTGAGTTACTCACAATTTTTACAAAAGGTTAGGGCAGTTCCACAGGCACGTCGGGGTCGTTGCCCCATTCTGACCAGGAGCCGGGGTACGCCTTAATATTGGGAAAGCCCAGAATTTTTCCCAGCATCCAGGTAAAACTGGAGCGGTGGTGGGATTGGCAATGGGTAATGATTTCTTTCTCTGATGAGATGCCCAGTTGCGCTAGTTCATTGCGCACCTCGTCCAGGTTGCGAATACGTAATTCGTTATGCCGATCCATAGCACGAACCCATTCGTAATTGACTGCGCCGGGGATGTGCCCATTGTGAGCAGCAGCCGGGCGCAGGCCTGCGTATTCTTCAGGAGAGCGTGCATCCCAAATAACAAAGCTGTCGTCCTGTTGTTGCAGCTTGTCGAGGATGTCTTCTTTGGTTGCCCAGCTTTGATCAATAAAGTGGGCGCTGTACTGGCTGGGTTCGGGCGAGTGAATGTCGCTTTCCAATGGCCGTTGCTCTCCTGCCCAGGCATGCAAACCACCGTTTAAGTAGGAGTATTTGGGGTGTCCAATAATGTCCAATGTCCACAGCAAGCGTCCGGCCCAGCCGCCACCCTCATCGTCATAGGCCACCACATGGGTCTGGGGGGTAAGGCCAATGGCCGATAATGCCTGGGATATCTGTAGCTCTGGTGGCAGTTTCCCTGGAGCGGGCGCTTGGCCGCTCATCAATTGAGCGAAAGGTAAATACACGGCGCCAGGAATGTGGGCGTTGGTGTATTGCTCAGGGCGGCACAGATCCACAACCAACAGATTAGGCTGGCCTAATAGCGGTTGCAATTGGGCCGGTTCCATCAGCAGCGGAAATTCAGAGTCAGTCATGATGGGTCCTTACGATGAGCAGAGCGCAAGTTTACTCAAGCTGCTGGGTAAAGGCTATGGTTTGACGCTATTTGGGTTGTGAGCGTTTGGCCGCAGCCCGTTTGGCGCGGGCAATCAGGTGTTTGCTACAGGTGGTGCAGGCGGCTTTGAAGATTTTATATTCCGCTTCCGATAACCCGCTTTGATCCCTGAGGCCTTTATCGGCATAGAAAACCCCGTAAGAGCCTCGCTGGTTAAAGACGGACATTAGAAAAAATTCATCGCTGTGGCTGGCTTGCTTAAAAGTACCTGGTACCAGCCCCGACAGGTTGGACTTGCGCTCAGGGCTGATCCACACCCCGGCGGGTTTGGCCAGTATCTGGGTGAACAGGTTGCTGGGTTGCAGGTTGATTTCCACGTTTTGCAGCTTGGGGGAATCGTCGCAACCCAGAGCGTAATAGGCCTTCAGTTTATGAAGTTTTTTATCGTCCAGAGCTACCAGCACACGCTCCAGGTTGCTGCACTGATAGAGCAGGTCTACCAGAAAACGGATCGCTTCGAATTCGGTGGAAAAGTAATCCGGTTGTAGCACCAGTTTACGCAGGCCGTCTTCAAACTCATTGCGTTTTTCTCGCGACACAAAACCGGGGAATTGGCTTACGGTGCGTTGGGGCGCCATGGGCCTGGGGGCGCTCATTATGCTGTTGTGATCCAAGCCTTCTGGAAGATGTTCGCTATGAATGCCAATGGCTTTGGCTTGTTTGCCTGGCTGTGGTGGTGGTTTTGGCTCTGGTGTGGTTTTTGTTGTCACTTTGGCTTTACTGCCACTGAGTTTGGCCACTGCTAAGGCCAGTTGTTCACGCTTAATGCGGCGGCGCTTGCGCGGTTGCGGAGGCCAGATCAAGTTACTGGCAGGAGATTCAATGCCCGGTAATAGCCATTGCCGGGAGGTTTTGAGAGCAGTTTGTTTCGCCAGAAGGGCTACCTCATCCAACGGCTGATCCAGATAGGCCGCAATTACCCCCAGGCAGCGGCGAGTTTGTGGGCTATACCAGCTTCGGCTTGCTTCCTGGGCCAGGTTGTTGCTTAAAGCAATGGTTAGTGCGGGGGTGTTTACCAGCTTTCCGTCGGGTGTTTTGTTGGGCATTTTAAAATGCTGGTCACGCTGGGCGTTACGGGCGCAGCGCAATAGGAACGTGGTGCTGGGCAGTTGCTTTTGATCTAAAGCGGTTTGGATGGCATCGGGAAAGTGCCAGCGCTTGGCCAGGCCTTTGGCAATGTCTTCCCGGCTACAGCCCAGCACCGCCTGTTCCGCTTCTTGTAAGGGAATTTGCTCCCTTTGGAATAGGGTGTTGATGATCTGCATTTCTTTGTGAGCAAAGCGCCACAGGCACCACATGGGCACGCCATACATCAGTGATGCCAAATATATCTGATCAGCATTTGGCTGGTTACGAAACTGTGCCCAACTGGCGGCTTGTTCGGCGGCGTGCAGGCTTTGGCTAAGGGCTTGGAAGTAATAAAAATCTTTGGGCTCTTTCGGGTCGCCTTTGGCAGCTTTGAATTGGCGCAATAAAATCAGTACCTTATCCAGCCCCAGCATGGCCACACAGTGATGGGTATTGCTGAGGGTGCCCACCGCATGGTCTTTGTGTTGACGATTGCATTCCCGCACCAGATGCATTCGCATCACCGGGTCCGACCCGAGCACATCCGCAATGTCATAAAGAGATACCTCAGGGTCTTTTACTAAGCGACTGATTTTATAGGCTCTGGCGGGCAATACTGGCAGCAGGTGTTCGTCCAGAATGTTGAGCCAGTTATCCAGGCCTTTTGGTTGAAATGCGCTCGACATGGGGCGTTAGTACCCTGCGGGTTTGTTAAATCATTAAAGCTGTTCTTAACTTTAACTATAGACCTTGCCCCAACATTTAGCGGATTCTGTTAGTTACCGTATGCTGAAAATTTTTGGTTTTATTGTTGTGATCGCCAGTGTGCTAGGCGGTTATGTGCTTTCCCATGGTGAGCTGCTCACTTTGTGGCAACCGTTTGAGCTGTTGATCATTGGTGGTTCAGCCTTTGGTGCGTTTGTCGTGTCCAACCCCTGGCATGTGATTAAGGAAGTTTTCAAAGCCGTGGGGCATACATTGTTTGGTCGTCGTCATGGCCAGGCCATGTATCTGGATTTGCTGTCGTTACTCTATGAGCTGTTCAACAAGGCGCGACGTAATGGCTTGATGTCCATTGAAGAGGATGTGGAAGAACCTCACAACAGTGATATTTTTGATCGTTTCCCCCGTATAACTGGGGATAATCAGTTACTGGAATTTATTTGCGATTACCTACGCATAATTTCCAGCGGCAACTTGTCGGCCTTTGAGTTGGAAACCTTGATGGATCAGGATATCGAAACCGCTTTGGAAGAGGCCGAGCACCCTGCCCATGCTTTAAGCAGGGTGTCCGATGCGTTGCCGGGTTTTGGTATTGTGGCCGCCGTAATGGGCATTGTGATAACCATGAAATCCTTGGGTGGCCCGCCTAATGAACTAGGTTTGCATGTGGCGGCAGCATTA
>JBFKSL010000406.1:0-4447 GCA_041626995.1 Ketobacter sp.
AACTGCTGAAGTACGTTATTAAGGACGAGGCTCGCCATGTTCACTATGGTGTATTGGCCCTTAAAGAACACTTTACGCAAACGTTGCCGGAAAAAGACCGCCGGGAGCGTGAAGACTGGGCTTTTGAAGTGGCTGTGTTGATGAAAAACCGGTTTATGGCCCACGAGATCTATGAAGAATGGTTTGAAGGTATCATCAGCCGTCAACAGTGGAATGACATAATGACGTACTCCCCTGGCATGAGCCAGTTCCGAGAGAACATGTTTAATCGTCTGATTCCCAATTTGGATTTTCTTGGCCTAATGACACCGCGTATTCGCAAACATTACCAGCAGCACAATATGCTCCAGTTTGTGGGCGGTAAAAACGCCAGCGAGCTTACCGAAAAAGATATGGTGTCGGATCTGCATCCTTAGAATATTACAACCCTTGCTGTTGAGTTGCGTACTCGGCAGCAAGATTCCATTCATGCTTCTTCTCAAGCAAAATTCCATCTCAAATCAACAAAACCGTTCAAAGTATAAAAATTAGATTGAAACCTCTAAATTATATTGTCATAAAGTAAGCTGCATATATGTGTAAATTCGTGCGGTTAACTTGGGAGATAGAAATGGCTAATGCATTCGGGAATATTAATGCCGACATGGCAAAGCAATGGGTGGAAAAGCTGGAGCAGCAGCTTCACAAAGCGCAAGACAGAGTGTCAAAGGCGAGGGATCAGTTGCTTAAGTCCCAAGAGCGTTGGCGCATCAAGGCAACAGCCGCGGCGCAGGTGGCCGTTGAACAGGCACAGGAAGCTGTTGAGGCCGCCATGCATATGGTTGAGGAAACCCGTAAAGATCTCACTCAAGCGAAATTGGAAGCACAGGTAGCGCATTTGCGTGAGCGCTTTATGGAAACTGAGAAGAAGCTAAGGGATCTGGTGGTAGAAAAGGAAGAGGACTTACGCAAGGCATTAGAGATGGATCTTGAAGAGGCTTACGAAAAGGCTCGTCACCAAATTGAAACCGCATTAAAGAACAAATACACCAGCAAGGTAAAAGGCTATAGCAAGAAAATAGAAGACCGCATTAAGAAGGCGGCCAAAGATGTTGAGAAACGCGAGAAAGAATTACTGAAGAAAAGCGGTATCAAAGTTACCTCTAAGAAATCCGTTGCTAAGAAAACTGCCAAAAAGGCACCAGCGAAGAAAGTGGCAGCGAAAAAGACGCCAGCTAAGAAAACGGTTACCAAAAAGGCTCCCGCAAAGAAAACCGCAGCGAAGAAAGCGCCAGCCAAAAAGACCGCAGCAAAGAAGAAGGCCGCACCGAAGAAAGCATAATCTTCTAAGCGGGAACTAGGTTAAGAGCATGGCCTCTAAGGCGTTGAGCTTTAATGCCAGGTGCCTTGAACAAAGAGGTCATTGAGATTTTGTGGCTGGTTGGTCATAATCGGCGGCTAAATTCGGGGGCTTCCCTTTTCTTAACCTCTTCCCAATAAGGAGATTCCTGTGGGTGCTGCATATATAGTCGACGCTGTTCGGACAGCTGGCGGCCGCCGTAATGGCCGTTTAAGTCAAGTTAATCCAACTGATTTAGGTGGCATTGTAATCGATGCATTGTTAGACCGTACCGGTGTTGATCCTGCCCTGATTGATGACGTTATTTTTGGTTGTGTAAGCCAAATCGGTCCTCAAACCTTCAACATCGCTCGCGCGTCTATCCTGGCGTCTAAGCTCCCCGTTGAAGTTCCAGGTGTTACTGTTGACCGTCAGTGTGGTTCTGGCCAACAAGCTATTCACTTTGCTGCTCAAGCGGTTATGTCTGGTAACCAGGATATGGTAATCGCTGGTGGTGTGGAAAACATGAGCATGACACCTATCGGCTCGCCATTGATTGTTGCTCAAAAAGCCGGCATGAATTCTCCATTTGATGGCAAGGAGATTACTAGCCGTTATCCCGGCGTAGAATTCAGCCAGTTTGTTGGTGCTGAGCGTATGGCCGAAAAATACGGCGTAACCCGTGAAGAGCTGGACAATTTTGCTTATCAAAGCCACGTTAAGGGCGCTGCTGCGTATGACGAAAATCGTTTCGATAACGAGATCGTTGCTGTAACCGTAGAAGTGGAAGGGCAAACCGTAGTCCACAACGTGGATGAAGGCTTACGTCGTAATGCCACTTTAGAAGCTGTTCAAGGCTTGGAGCCGTTGCAAGAAGGTGGTGTGATCACTGCCGGTAACGCGAGCCAAATCTGTGATGGTTCTGCCGCTGTATTGGTGGTTAGCGAAGATGCGCTGAAAAAGTACAACCTGAAGCCGTTGGCCAAAATCCATGAAATGACCGTGGTAGGTTCTGATCCCACTATGGTACTGGAAGGCCCCATTCCAGCTACTCAGAAGATCCTGGAAAAAACTGGCTTGAGCATCGAAGATATTGCTATCTACGAAGTGAATGAAGCCTTTGGTTCCGTGCCTTTGGCATGGGCGAAAGCTGTGGGTGCTGACATTGAGAAATTGAACGTAAACGGCGGAGCGCAAGCGCTTGGCCACCCACTAGGCGCCACCGGTGCCAAGCTGATGGCCACCTTGGTGTATGAATTGCGTCGTCGCCAAGAGCGCTATGGTTTGCTGGCTATCTGTGAAGGTTTAGGCACTGCTAACGCCACCATCATCGAAAACTTGGACTGCTAATATCGTCCATAGATTGTCCAGCCAGGCAGGTGCCATTTGGTGCCTGCCTACCAAATTTCCTCCCCTTGCTCTGTGAAAAATCACCGCTTTATCCTTTCGTTTTCGCCTTTTGCTTTATCAATCATGCACCTATAATGATTGTATGAGCCTTAACAATGCCCCCTATAATTCGATGAATGACAGCACGCTGATTCAACAGAAAGCTTGCGCCTATAAGCTCCGATCCATGAAGGATGATCAGGAGTATCTGCTGGATCAGGTGGAGATTCTGGTGGGCAGAGAAGTGGAATGTCAGATCTCCCTGGGTAGTGGGCACATTTCCCGTTACCATGCCAAGCTCACCATTATGCCCAACGAAGTGGTGATAGAGGATTTACGCTCTACCAATGGCACTTTTATTAATGGTCGCCGCATTACATCACCTCAGACGGCGCATATTGGTGACGAAATCCGGTTTCATGAACTGGCCTTTAGGCTGGTGTCCACAGAAGAAGAATCGGGTCGCCAGGAAGCGACAGTGTTCCAGCAAGCTGTTCTTGAACCGCCGGTGTCGAAGCCGGTTCAGTCAGAAGTGCCCCCGCAACCGGCACAACCTTCCTCCGATCAGCAACCTGCCAATGAGCCGGTGGCTAGCCCAGCCCCAAGTTCCCATGATGACGCAGATAGCACACGAATTCTTAGTATTGATGATTTAAACCGCTTGCAAGGAAAAGCCGAGCGCAGTACCAATGCCTCAGTGGACAGCGGTAGTGGCCCACGCATGGTGGTGCTGACTGCACCTATTCGCGGTAAGATCTATTCCCTGATTTCTCGTAAAAAGAATGCTTGGTTAATCGGGCGTGGGCAGGATTGTGATTTTCAATTGCAGGATCAAACGGTTTCTTCTCAACATGCACGCATTCGCAAGCTAGGAGACGAATGGATTCTTGAGGCTTGCGAGGGGCGCAACCCGATTTTTATCAATAATCGCTCGGTGGAATTCAGCACCCTAAACCCAGGTGATGTCGTTCGAGTGGGGCGTATGGAACTTGTATTTCGAGTGGATGAAAAAGCCCTGGTGCCTGAACCAGAAGATGACAAGGTCAGGCCCTCCAGGTTGAACGTGGCATTGTTACTTGGTGCACTGGTTGTGTTGGGTGTGGTATTGGGCGTTATTTTTTCCTAATCACCACACCATGCTATACAACGCGAGTGCGCTCCAGGCCGCCAAAAGCTTTAAACAAATCTTTGCAGAACTGATTTAATTCCAACGCCATGACGGCAAAATCCTGATCGAATTGTTGAGCTTTATCTTCTGCCTCAGATTCGTTGGCCTGCTCAATTAGCTTATCCCCAAAACGCAATCGCTTAATGGAAAGGTCGTCACAGATGATCGCTTCAATACTCTCATTCCAGTTCACGGCAACCTTGGTACAGCGTTTACCTGATTCCAGCATAGGTTGAATTTCATCTGCATCCAGCTCCTGGGCCTTGCAGCGAATCACGTTGGCGCTGTCGGTAGGGTTGCTAAGTTCGCATTCCTTTTCCAAGTAAAAGGGTGGTTCTGCACTTTGTTGTGCAAGCCATTGAGTCATCACATCCGTGGGTACCTGCTTGCTGGCGGGCGGAATCACAGGAAGCGAGCCCAAGCTGTCGCGCAAGTGACTCATAAACTGTTCTGCCTTGGTGGGGCTGGATGCATCCAACAACAGCAGGTTGTGTTTGGGTGCTATATAACCATAGATAGTTTGGTTTTTGGTAAAAGCACGGGGCAGAAGTTCGAGCATGATCTCGTCTTTA
>JBFKSL010000407.1:0-4445 GCA_041626995.1 Ketobacter sp.
GCCGTGGCGGCATTAAAAGATACTGCTTACCTGCAAAAAAGCCGTGAGCTAAACCAGCGGGGCATGGTGCAGTTGGAAAACGGATTTAAGCAGTTGGGTTTGGACTATATTCCCTCCGCAGGAAACTTTATCACCGTGCATTTTCAACAAAACGGTGCAGAGTTGTTCCAAAAGTTGCTACAGCAAGGCGTAATCGTGCGCCCGGTTGGCAATTATGGAATGCCTAACTCTTTGCGTATCAGTATCGGTTTGCCAGAAGAAAATCAGCGCTGCCTGGATGCATTAAAAAGCGTGTTGGGTTCATGACCAGTCAGCCCCTGAATCGCGTCGTGGTGGTGGGGCTGGGCCTAATTGGCGGTTCCTTTGCTTTAGGATTGAAAGCCCACGGTCTATGCCGGGAAGTGGTTGGTTGCAGTCGTAGCGACAGCACATTAAAAAAAGGCTTGGAGCTGGGCGTCATAGATGTAGCAGAAAAAGACGTAGCAGCGGCGGTAAAAGACGCCGACTTGGTCATGCTGGCTGCACCCATCGGTAAAACCGAAGATCTTCTGCGTAAAATGCAGCCCGGTTTGAATGGTAAAACCATAGTAACCGATGCAGGCAGTGTAAAAGGCAATGTTGTCACCGCAGCAAAAGCTGTGTTTGGCGAAGTGCCTGCCTGGTTTGTGCCAGGACATCCCATTGCTGGATCCGAGCGCAGTGGAGTGGAAGCGGCTAAAGTCGATCTCTATAAAAATCACAAAATCATTTTAACCCCACTGCAAAACACCGATCCTAAAGCGCAAGCTTTGGTGACTGATTTGTGGCAGGGCATGGGGGCAGAAGTGCTCACCATGGAAGTGGAACAGCACGATGCGGTGTTGGCGGCCACCAGCCACCTGCCCCATTTGTTAGCGTTTTCTTTGGTCGATACCCTGGCTAAGGAAAATCAAAATCAGGATATCTTCCGTTACGCCGCCGGTGGCTTCCGCGACTTTACCCGCATCGCCTCCAGCGACCCCACAATGTGGCACGACATTTTCATAGCCAATCAGCAAGCGTTGTTGGATGTGATCGGCCACTTCAGCAATGGGTTGGAAAACTTCAAGCAAGCAGTACAACAACAGGATTCCGAAGCGATGCTGGGTTATATGACCCGAGCCAAAGCCGCACGGGATCACTTCACCAATATTTTAGCGAAACGCGCATACAGCAATACCATGACTGAAAAGAACGTAATTTTCACCGCCCACGCCGGTGGTGAAGTCAAAGGCCAGATCCGAGTGCCCGGCGATAAATCCATTTCTCACCGATCCATAATGTTGGGCTCATTGGCAGAAGGGGTTACCGAGGTCTATGGCTTCCTGGAAGGGGAAGACAGCTTAGCTACCTTGCAAGCCTTCCGTGATATGGGTGTTACCATTGAAGGCCCCAATCATGGACACGTAAAAATATTTGGTGTGGGTATGCACGGTTTGTTGCCACCACCTGGGCCGCTTTATGTGGGCAATAGTGGCACCTCCATGCGCTTGCTGGCAGGCCTGCTTTCCGCGCAAGCCTTCGATGTGGAGCTGACCGGTGATGAATCCCTATCTCGTCGCCCCATGGGTCGAGTGGCTAATCCATTAAAATTAATGGAAGCCAAGGTGGTCACCAACGAAGATGGCACGCCGCCCATGAAAATACAGGGCGGACAAAAACTTAAGGCCATTCATTACGACATGCCCATGGCCAGCGCCCAAGTAAAATCCTGTGTGCTGCTGGCGGGCCTGTATGCGGATGGCGAAACCAGCGTAGTGGAACCAGCGCCCACCCGCGATCACACCGAGCGTATGCTGAAAGGCTTTGGCTATGACGTGAAAGTGGAGGGCAGCAAAGCCAGCCTGCAAGGTGGCGGCAGCTTAAAAGCCACAGCCATTGATGTGCCAGCGGATATTTCCTCTTCAGCCTTCTTTATGGTGGCCGCCAGCATCACGCCAGGAGCAGACCTCACCTTGGAGCATGTGGGCATAAATCCAACCCGTATCGGCATCATCAATATTCTAAAAGCCATGGGCGCCAATATTGAAGTTCTCAATCAGCGCGAAGTAGGCGGGGAACCGGTGGCTGATATTCGTGTTCAGTACGCACCGTTAAAAGGTATCAACATACCTGAAGATCAAGTGCCCCTGGCCATCGATGAATTCCCTGTGCTGTTTGTTGCCGCTGCCTGTGCTGAAGGCACAACTGTGCTTACCGGTGCAGAAGAGCTACGTGTAAAAGAAAGTGATCGTATTCAGGTGATGGCTGATGGCCTGATCGCCTTGGGTGTAAAAGCCGATCCGACTCCAGATGGTATTGTTATCGAGGGTGGCCCTATCTCCGGTGGCAAAGTGGAAAGCCATGGCGATCACCGTATTGCCATGTCCTTTGCCGTAGCTGCGCTTAGGGCAACGGGTGATATCGAAATCCACAACTGCGCCAATGTGGCTACTTCTTTTCCCAATTTCGTTGAATTGTCACGCAAAGTGGGTATGAAGCTGGATGTCGCAGAAGTAGGAGGCACAAATGGCTAAATCAACAAAGGCACCGGTTATCACCCTGGATGGTCCAGGCGGTTCCGGCAAAGGCACCATTGCACAAAAGGTAGCTCAAAAATTAGGCTGGCATCTGTTGGATAGTGGTGCGCTGTACCGCTTGGTGGCATTGGCTGCTAACAATCATGGTGTGGCACTGGATAATGAAGAAAGCGTGCGCATTCTGGCGGAAAATATGGATGTGCAGTTCCTGGTGGACGACCCCGAAGAGCCGATCAAAGTCGTGCTGGAAGGGGAAGTGGTGACCAACGATATTCGCAGTGAAGAAGCTGGCCGAGGTGCCTCTAAGGTGGCAGTGTTATCCGGTGTTCGTCAGGGCTTACTGCAACGCCAGCATGATTTTCGCGAAGCCCCCGGCCTAGTGGCCGACGGTCGTGATATGGGTACTGTGATTTTCCCCGATGCCGAATTGAAAATATACCTCACCGCCAGCGTGGAAGAGCGTGCAGAAAGGCGCTTCAAACAGTTGCAAGAAAAGGGTATGAGTGCTAATTTAGCCGACCTTCAAGATTCCATTCAGGCTCGTGACGAGCAGGACATGAATCGATCAGTGGCGCCTCTGGTGCCCGCAGACGATGCTATCGTCATAGACAGTTCTGACATGACCATCGACCAGGTGTTTGCCGAAGTCATGAGCCATGCAGAGAAGAAAGGGTTGCTTAAATAGGGCTTTCTTAGATAAGTAACTGATTTCTAATAAAAAGAATCAAGCGTGATGGGGATCGCCTCAGGGTGGTTTTCATTCGCTTTTTGGCGTTTTTGTCGCTCCTATGTGCCAGCTGAGCAGCAAAAACACACAAAAAATGACCCGTGCAGTGCTGGTGATGCATGGCGGATGGCTGACGAAAGTCAGCAAAACTAAACAGGTTAATCAAACATGAGCGAAAGCTTTGCCGAACTATTTGAAGAAAGTTTAAAAGAACTGGACATGACCCCCGGGTCAATCGTTAAAGGTACCATCGTTTCTATCGATGACGACTGGGTAACTGTATACGCCGGTCTGAAATCTGAAGGCGTTATCCCTCGCGAGCAAGTCCTTGGCGATGGTGGCCAGTTGGAAATTACTGTTGGCGATGAAGTCGACGTAGCCCTCGAATCTCTGGAAGATGGCTGGGGTGAAACTCGTCTATCGCGTGAGAAGGCGAAGCGCGCTGAGTCTTGGAAGCGTCTGGAAGCTGCATTCGAAGCAGAAGAAGTGGTTAAAGGTATCATTAACGGTAAGGTTAAAGGTGGTTTCACCGTTGACATCGAGTCCGTTCGTGCCTTCTTGCCTGGTTCTTTGGTGGATGTACGTCCTGTTCGTGACACTCTACACCTGGAAGGCAAAGAATTAGAATTCAAAGTCATCAAGTTGGATGCCAAGCGCAACAACGTGGTGGTTTCCCGTCGTGCAGTTCTGGAAGCAGAGAACAGTGCAGAGCGCGAAGCGCTGCTTGAAAAACTGCAAGAGGGTATGGAAGTTAAAGGTATCGTTAAAAACCTTACCGATTACGGTGCGTTTGTGGACTTGGGCGGTATCGACGGCCTGTTGCACATCACCGACATGGCTTGGAAGCGCATCAAGCACCCAAGCGAAATTGTGGAAGTTGGCGACGAGATCCTAGTAAAAGTATTGAAGTTCGACCGCGAGCGCAACCGTGTGTCTCTTGGTCTCAAGCAGTTGGGCTCTGATCCTTGGGTTGAAATCACTAACCGCTACCCAGAAGGTAGCCGCGTGAAAGCCACCGTTACTAACCTGACTGACTACGGCTGTTTCGCCGAGCTGCAAGAAGGCGTTGAAGGTCTGGTTCACGTATCCGAAATGGATTGGACCAACAAAAACGTACATCCTTCTAAAGTGGTTTCCATTGGCGAAGAAGTTGACGTTATCGTTCTGGATATCGACGAAGA